>JANMQQ010000147.1:0-4159 GCA_031370545.1 Gammaproteobacteria bacterium | reverse complement strand
ATCTGCTTCACCAGTTCATATTGCGTCGCGTTGGTGTCCTGGTATTCGTCCACCAGCAAATAGCGAATGCGGTTCTGCCATGCCTCGCGCACCTCGCCAAACTGTGCGAACAAGCGCACCGGCAGCAAAATCAAATCATCGAAATCGAGCGCGTTATAGGCTTTCATGTGGCGCAAATAATGTTCGTACATCCCTGCCGCCGCGATGTGCACCACATCGCCCTCAGCGCATTCAAGCGCCTGCTGCGGCGTGAGCATGTCGTTTTTCCAGCGCGAGATTTTCCACTGCATCTGCTGCGCTTGTTCTTCGCCGCCGTCGAACTCCTTGCGCATGAGCTGCTTGAACAATGCGAGACTATCTTGCGCATCAAAGATCGAGAAGCCCGGCTTGTAACCCAGCACCTTGTGCTCACGCTTCAGAATATTCAGACCCAAGGTATGAAATGTCGAGACCTTCAACCCGCGCCCGTCCTTACCCGGCAGCAAGCTGGCAACGCGCGCCTTCATCTCACGCGCAGCCTTGTTGGTGAACGTCACCGCCGCTATGTTCAAAGGCGCAATGCCGCACTCTTTAACAAGATAGGAAATTTTCTGCGTGATCACCCGCGTCTTGCCGCTGCCCGCACCCGCGAGCACCAGCAACGGCCCGTCGATGTATTTCACGGCTGCTCGTTGGCGGGGATTTAATTCAGACACGGGGCGATGATGACGACTTGAAACGGATGGGACGTCATTCTAACGAACGGATGGACCGAAGGACATGGCGCTCGATGCGCCATTCCAAGAATCCACTCGCGCTATTGAATCAAGCGAAATGCCCAAGCTACACCGCTGCGCGGCTAGCCCGGGCCGGCGACAAGCTAATAAACTTCTTCAGCCTCAATGGTCCAGCGACTGTTGTTCCAACCGGTAAAACAATCTGCGGCGCTATACCCCGGAGTGGTGCCGACGTTAATTTCAATAGCGTGAACGCCTTTAGAAATTCCTTCGCAATAGCCGAACACGGCGTCGCTGCGATGCTCATCTAAAATACCTGATAGAGTAGACCCCGCATATAAATCGTAGACAAGCGCGCCACCCGGGCAGCTGGCTCCATCGACGACGATCTCCCAACGGCAAGCATTATTGCCCGCATACACGCGGAAAGCGTCGCTGTAGCCAATTCGTAGCGTGGTTTCATCACGAAACTTCTTAATGGACAACCGTCTGCTGGTAATGAGTCCAGTGTCCCTGCCGTCATTTGGTCCCAATCCTGACACCCGCATGATCCTGCGGATGATATCGCCGGATTTGGTCACCACTGCCTTGTCGGCACCGGCACCACTTTTCAAGGTCAGTAAATTATTGTCGGAAAAAATGTTGACGTCCACCACCCCTGGGAGCTCACGAACGATGTCTGTTCTGAGAACCGTATCGCTTGTAATGGCGCTGACCGTGAACGTTGCGCCACTAATACGTACCGCATCACCGACGTTGAGCTCGACGGTGAACAGCGTGTTAACACCATTCACCAAATTGGTGCCAATAGCCATGGAGACGACACCCGTAAGCTGTTTATCAAGAGCACCGGATGTATTCGCCTTATTGCCTACTTGCTGCTGTAAGGTGCCGATGCTCGCGCCTTGTACCGCCGAGGCTGCTTCCACTGTACCGAGGCGTGTGTTGTTGGTATTTACGTTATCCCTTATCGCGGTGAAATTACCGTTCACTTCAGCGGCTTTGGCGGGCGTGCCGTCAGTGAAATTGGTAAGCACGGGGACATCGCCAGCGTGGCTAGTGGGACCAACGAGCGCGCCAACCAGCAAGGTGGCAAAAATGTGGAAACGATACGAAGTTCTACGCATAAAACGACCCCCTACATTTTTAAATTGAGCATTACAAAAATACGGCAAAGATCGCGCCGCGTTATTGCCAGTTACACCCGGCCCAATTCGACGTGCCCCACGTGCAGCCTGGAAGCTTGTCGTTCGGCGCGGGTGAAGACGCGTCACTGGCACCCCCGCTGCACGCAGCAAGAGTGGCGAAACAAACCAAGACAACAGCGATTTGAAGCAGACGTGTGTGCATGAAATCCCCCCAACAAAGACCGACACACTAATTTGCACTACTTAAAACTTGCTTAAGCACCGGCACTGATAAAATTCTCAAATCGTCACTCGCCGCTTCGGGTCAGCGACTGGGCGCGCGAGGCAGGTGATTACATTTAGCAGTTGCACGAGCTAGCTTACAATCAAGCGCTCCAACAGAGCGCTCGCCGGATGCTTCAATGAACCCATATTTGATTATCCTCAGCTGCTTTCTTGTCGCGGGCCTTGCGACATCCGCGTGGGGCTGGCTCATTATCGCGCGCGGTCGACGCACGCTGAACTGGCCATCCGTCGAAGGCATAATCTTGCAATGCGCGGCCAGCGATGATGACTCCCTGCCACACATTGAATTCCGCTATGCCGTCGCGGGGCGCGACTTTCAATGCAAGCATACCTTCCCTGGCGGCACTACTCCTTCACAGCAACTCGTCGCGAGTTACACGGTGAAGTACCCGGTGGGTGCGAAGGTTAGGGTTCACTACGACCCGGCACGTCCTGAGCACGCGACGCTCGAACCCGGGCTCGCGCGTGGGGACTGGATGATCTTCGTGCTGGGCGTTATTGCGACAATCTTCGGGATAATATTCCTGTTATTCGGATATCAGAACGCGCCGGGTTGATTCTCGGCTTAACCATCCCGCGCACAGCGCAATCCCACATCGTCGCTTTCCATTTCCGGTTCGGCAAATTGTCGAGTTGAGGCACGGTAGAAATAGCTGATGCCGTAGTGCCCGACGCCACCGCTGCCGCCGCGAATCACTTTGTTCTTTTTGCCGAACTCTTTACTGGTGTAGTCGGAGCCGGGATAAGCGTCGTACCAATCCTGCACCCATTCCCAGGCGTTACCGGCCATGTCCTGCGCGCCGAACGGTGACTTGCTCAACGGATACGAGCCGACCGGCGCAATGCCCTCTTCGTATTTTCCATCTTCGCCGGTGCCGACAATTTTTGCATTCCACTCGTTGCCCCACGGAAATTCCTGCCCGCTAGTGCCGCGCGCGGCTTTTTCCCATTCGGTTTCGCTGGGCAAGCGTGCGCCGCGCCACACGCAAAACGCGTACGCCTCCATCCAGCTCATGCCCCCGGCCGGGATCGCGTCTTGCGCCTTTTGCTGATCTTGCAGCGCGGTGATCAGCGCTTCTTTGCTCATGCTGCGCGTGTCCTTGTCAAGCTTGAATACATCGGTCGCCAGCGTGCGTAACGCTTCCACTGCTTTGCCTTGTAGTTGGGCCAACGTGAAGCCGTAGCCATTTTCCGTCCACATTAGCAGTGGCTTGCGGCCGGTGCTGGTGACGAAGGCTTTGTACTGTGCGTTGCTGACTTCAAAGGTGTCGATGTAAAAACCCGGCACGGAGATTTTCTGTTGCGGATGTTCGTCGAGAAATAACGGTGCGGCGAAACCGTAGCGCTTTTGCAAACCTTCACTATCAATCGCGTTGCTACCGCGCGTGAAGTCACCACCCGGCACGATCACCATCGGCACATTCAGCGCCCCGCCGGGCGCGGCCGGTGGTGCGCTGTCTTTGCTGCAGCCAGACACGACCGACATGCCGAGAATCAAGACCACCGCAAATCGCATCGCGTCTCCCAAACTTTTTAAAAAATCATTTCGCATTTTTTGCACACCGAAATCCAAAGCTGTCGTTCTTGGTACGCAGCGCAAAAAATGCGCGATTAAATGCGGGCGCGGACACACCGCACTGATAAAACGAACAATCGAACCACGAGCCGCCTTTCAAAGTTTTGTAACGCTCGCCATAATTTTCTGATGTGACTTTGTTACCGGGGTACGGTTGATACCACGAGTCGGTCCACTCCCATACATTGCCGGACAAATCGTAAACGCCATACGGACTTTTGCCCGCTTCGAATGCGCCGACCGGCGTAGTGTCGCCGAATGCGCCCAGCTCTTTCCAACGACCTGGCACGTTGGCCTTGTGTGGATCAAACTCATTGCCCCACGGATATATGCGACCATCGGTGCCGCGCGCGGCTTTCTCCCATTCCTGGTCGGTAGGCAATCGCTTGCCTGCCCATGCACAGTAATCATGTGCGTCTTCCCAGCTGACGTTG
>JANMQQ010000119.1:0-2555 GCA_031370545.1 Gammaproteobacteria bacterium | reverse complement strand
CCGGCAAACTGCGCCAGAAACATCACTTCCATCACATGACTGGCTGCGTGCGTCATCGAGATCACGTAGTGGTCGAACACCTTTTGGCTGATTTCACGCTGCATTTGCGCCATCACGCGAAATACTTCAACCGTTTCACGCGTTGCATCCGACAAGGCACCTTCGTCAATAATGACGGGCGCACCACTCGTGATGGTGTCGGTGAGGATCTGCATGCGCTGGTCTTCGCCTAGCTGCGCGTAGTCTTCGCCGCGCAAGTGGTAGTGCAGTAAATCCGCCACCGCATCGGTGTGACGCGTGGATTCCTGGCGTACGTCCAGATGCAGCAGCTGCAAGCCAAATGTCTCGACCAGGCGGATCAGGTCTTTGAGTTCGCCGTTGGCGATGTTCGCGTCGCCATGGTTGATGAGCGAATCACGCATCACATACAGATCACCGAGTAATTCAAGCTCCGACCCGTACGCATGCGCTGAGGCCGTGACTTCCTCGCCGTGCAGGCGGCGCTTGAGCGCCACCAGATTGCGTTCCACGCGATAACGCATCACATGCAATTTACGTCGATAGGGCTCTTGCAAAAATTGCTCGGGTTTTTCGGAGAAGGCTTTTTCCGCATACTTTTCATCAGTTGCCAGACTCACCAGCAAATCACCGCTCGGCGTGCACAGCAGGCAGGAGTGGGTGAGTACATGATTTAATTTGCGCAGACGATGAATGTATTCAAGCAGGATTTCCTGCGCCTGCACGCGCACCGCCGCCGCCGTGGTTTGCGGCGTAACATTGGGATTGCCGTCGCGGTCGCCGCCGATCCAGGAACCGAAGCGCAGAAAGCTCGGCACCACGATGCCGTGCTTGCCTTCGGGCGCGACGAAGCCGTACACGCGGTCCATCGCTTCTTCCATTTTGCGGTACACGGCCGGTACCGCTTTAAACAGGCTCTCGCGGAAGTAATACAAGCCATTGGAAATTTCGTCACGCACGCGTGGGCGGGCGGCGCGCACTTCGTCGGTTTTCCAAAGAATTTGAATTTCCGTGCCGAGGCGATTGATCACGGCACTCAACTCGCGCTGGCTCAAGCGCGGGTCGTCTAATTCTTCGGCGGTTAAAAAAATCCGCCGCAACGATTCCATGACCGTGCGACGTTTGGATTCGGTCGGATGCGCGGTGATCACCGGCATGAACACCAGCTGGTTCAGCAGCGTTTGAATCTGTAACCCTGAGACCCCTTGGCGCAGCAATTCTTGCAAGGTGAGATCAAACGAACCGCTCCACGACGGGCCGTCGAGTCGCTCCTGGCTATAACGCTGGTGATGTTGATACGACTCTTCGGCGATGTTGGCCAGGCTGAAATAAGTATAAAACGCGCGCACCACGTGGGTGAGTGTTTCCGCGTCGAGCGACCCCAGCAGACGGGTCAGTTCACGATGTTTGCGGATGTTGTCGCGCTTGCGCAAGCGGATATGCTCGGTGCGCAGCGTTTCCACCGCTTCAAAAACTTCTTCACCCGCGTGTTGCCGCAGCACATCACCCAGTAAATTACCGAGCAACTTGACGCGCGCGCGGAGCTCTTTGTCTGTTTTGGGTCGGTACACGAAGGGAGCCTGCTCGCTTGCGCAAAGATTAAATCAGATGGTAGCCACGAGGCCGATTCGCCTCAACACAAAAGGGCGGCATTATAACCTTGATGCGAGGGCAATCTCCAACGGCAATGTGGAGGCGCACTCTGGGGGCAACCAACCGCTCATGTGATCGGCACAGTTGGTTACTTAATGGATCCGGCCCACGATGATTGGATCGTGGGCCGGAGAACGACATGCTCAATGCGTGTTTTGCGCACTGAACTTTACGGTGCCAAAACTTGCATCTGGATGATATTGGAAGTGTTGTTGTTTTCGTTGAATTCTCGTACAGCGTTACCAGAGTCAACAACACCCTGCAGGTAGTAGGTTCCAGGCGTCGTGGCATTGGGTACGTTAAATACCACGCTGATGATCGTATTCCCCGGCGCGAAAGGCTGCACGTAATGATACCCAAGCCAACGATAGCCCTGCGGATTGTTGTCCCAGTTGAGTATGGGGTTCGACGACAGGGCAAACATTGTAAACGCCCAAGGAGCCGCAGTTCCGCCCAAATTTTCCAGTTGTATATTCACGCTAACAGAGCCACCGGCTTTTACGCTAACCGGACCGGTGAGATTGCTCAGCGCCAGATCCGGTAACGCAGGAAGCACGATTTCAACGCACGGCTCAGTCTCAGTCACGCCACGCAGCGCACGATCAGTATTTAAGCGGCCGCCGCACATCGTTAATCCCGCTAACGACGGTAATCTGTCTGCCGACCCCATCAACCGCTGCCTTAATTGAGACGGCGACAGGTTAGTCTGGCTCAGTATTAAAGCCGCCGTGCCCGCCACATGGGGCGCAGCCATGGATGTTCCGCTCAGGCGCCGATAGCCGGTCGCATCGCATAACTCACAGCTGCCCCGCGGCACAGTTGACAATATGTCTAATCCTGGCGCCGCGAGGTCCACCGAGGCTTTGCCAAAGTTGCTGAAGTAG
>JANMQQ010000271.1:0-22605 GCA_031370545.1 Gammaproteobacteria bacterium | reverse complement strand
GACGAAACTCCCGAGCCCTTTGATACGCAGTCGTTGGGGTCAGGTTTTGTGATTTCGAGCGATGGCTATCTGCTGACCAATTATCATGTCGTCAAAGACGCCGACGAAGTCGTGGTGCGCTTGAGTGACCGACGCGAACTGGTTGCCAAAGTCATGGGCTTCGACGAGCGCAGCGATCTGGCCTTGCTTAAGGTCGAAGCAAAGGATTTGCCGGTGGTCAAGATCGGTCGTTCCGACAAAACCAAAGTGGGTGAATGGGTGCTCGCCATCGGTTCGCCATTCGGCTTCGATCACACGGTGACCGCAGGCATTGTCAGCGCCATTGGCCGCAACCTGCCACGTGAGAATTATGTTCCCTTCATTCAGACCGATGTCGCGATCAACCCGGGCAATTCCGGTGGGCCGTTGTTTAATTTGAACGGCGAAGTGGTCGGCATCAACTCGCAGATTTACAGCCGTACGGGTGGCTTCATGGGTTTGTCATTCGCAATTCCCATCGACATGGCGATGTCGGTGGTCGACCAGATCAAGAGCACCGGACACGTCTCGCGCGGCTGGTTAGGTGTGTTAATTCAAGACGTGACCCGTGAGCTGGCTGAGTCATTCGGTATGGACAAACCGAAAGGCGCGCTGGTGGCAAAAGTGTTGCCAAAGAGTCCGGCCGAAGCGGCGGGATTTCAGGTGGGCGATGTCATCGTGGAATTCAACGGCCGTGAAGTGACGACGTCATCGGTGCTACCGCCGATGGTCGGTGTGACAAAAATCGGCGAAAAAACGCCGGTAAAAATCATTCGCAATCGCGAAACCATCAACATGAAAGTGGTGATCGGTGAATTGCCCAAAGATGAAGACATCAAGCTGGGCGATTCGGGTGCCGCGAAGACGCTGACCGATGCGCGTCTGAAAGTGACGGTGGCGGAAATCAGTGATCGCGAACGTGAAGAACTGGATTTGAAGGAAAATGGCGTGTTGGTCAAGCAGGTCAAAAATGGCCCGGCCAGCAAAGCGGGAATGCGGGATGGCGATGTGGTGCTGATGATCAACAACGAGCAAGTCACCAACCTGGCGGTGTTCAAGCGTGTGGCGGAGAAGCTGCAGGTTGGCAAATCCATTCCTGTGCTGGTGCAGCGTCGCGGTGGCCCGGTATTTTTGGCACTGCGGCTTTCTGAAAAAGACTGACGCCTCCGCGCCAAATCACTTACAATTCCGGGCCGCTGCGCACTAAGGCGCACGCCCTGACATTCAGCAGGCGCCCGCAACGGCGCCTGTTTTTGTTTGAGACCCTGTTATTGTTTTGAGGCTTGGTAATTCATGTCCATCGACATGCGGCACATCCGCAATTTCTCCATCATCGCGCACATTGATCACGGCAAATCGACGCTATCGGATCGTCTGATCCAGATTTGCGGCGGGTTGGAAGCGCGTGAAATGTCCGAGCAGGTGCTCGACTCGATGGATCTGGAAAAAGAGCGCGGCATCACCATCAAGGCGCAGAGTGTCACGCTCAATTACACCGCCCGCAATGGCGAAATCTATAAGCTGAATTTCATCGACACGCCTGGGCACGTCGATTTTACCTACGAAGTTTCGCGTTCGCTGGCGGCGTGTGAAGGCGCGCTGTTGGTGGTCGATGCCTCACAAGGTGTTGAAGCGCAAAGCGTGGCGAACTGCTACACGGCGCTTGAGCAGGGGCTCGAAGTGGTGCCGGTGCTTAACAAAATTGACCTGCCGCAGTGTGAGCCCGAGCGCGTGGTCGATGAAATCGAAAACATCATCGGCATCGAAGCGCACGGCGCCGTGCTGGTAAGTGCCAAGACCGGGCTCGGTATTCCCGACTTGCTGGAGTCACTGATTGAACGCATTCCGCCACCGGAAGGTGATGCCAGCGCGCCGTTGCAAGCGCTGATCATCGACTCGTGGTTTGACAACTATTTGGGTGTGATCGCGCTGGTGCGGGTCAAACACGGCGTCATCAAAAAAGGTCAGAAGATTCTGGTGATGTCGACTGGGCGCACTTATTTCGTCGACCGCGTCGGCATCTCCACGCCGAAGAAAAAAGACACCGAGGAATTAAGCGCCGGTGATGTGGGCTGGGTCATTTCGAACATCAAGGAAGTCGACGGTGCGCCCGTCGGCGATACCCTGACCGATGCAGCGAAACCGGCGAGTGCGCCGCTGCCCGGTTTTAAGCCGATCAAACCACAGGTGTTCGCCGGTTTGTTTCCGGTCAATACCGAAGACTACGAACATCTACGCGACGCGCTGGCCAAGTTACGCCTGAACGATGCGGCGCTGTTTTACGAGCCGGAAACTTCGCACGCGCTGGGGTTTGGTTTTCGCTGCGGCTTTCTCGGCCTGCTGCACATGGAAATCGTGCAGGAGCGTCTCGAACGCGAATACGATCTGGACTTGATCACCACGGCGCCGACCGTGATCTACGAAGTGGTCGATCATCGCGGCGAACTGCACGCAGTCGACAACCCGTCTAAGTTGCCCGAAGAGGGCAAAGTCGCTGAAATGCGCGAGCCCATCATCACAGCCAATATTTTGGTGCCGCAGGAATATCTGGGCAACGTGATCACGTTATGTATCGAGAAGCGCGGCGTACAGAAAAAAATGCTTTACGTCGGCAAGCAAGTGCAGCTGAGCTACGAGTTGCCGATGGCCGAAGTGGTCATGGATTTTTTCGACCGGCTCAAATCGGTGAGCCGTGGCTATGCCTCGTTGGACTATGCTTTTGAGCGCTTCCAGACTGCCGATCTGGTGCGGCTTGACGTGCTGATTAACGGCGAACGCGTCGATGCGTTGTCGGTGATTGTGCATCGCGAGCAGTCGTATCCGCGCGGCCGCGATCTAGTTGAGCGCATGCGGGAATTGATTCCGCGCCAGATGTTTGAAATTGCCATTCAGGCCGCCATCGGCGCCCACGTCATCGCGCGCAGCTCGGTGAAGGCGATGCGCAAAAACGTCATCGCCAAATGCTACGGCGGCGACGTCTCGCGTAAACGCAAGCTGCTCGAAAAACAAAAAGCCGGTAAAAAGCGCATGAAGCAGGTCGGCTCGGTGGAAATCCCGCAAGAGGCGTTTCTTGCGGTGCTTAAAATAGGAAAAGATAAATGAATATTGATTTCGCCGCAGTGTTAGCCGCGTTGGCGGCATTGACTGGCGTGGTATGGGGTTTCGACATTTTATTGCTCAAGCCCAAGCGCAAGGCGCAGGCCGACGCGCTGCTGGCGGCGGCGGGTACCGATGAAGCTGCGCGTGCGCAGGCCCAAGTCAATGCTGAAGTCATTCTGCGCGAGTCGCATGTTGCGGAATATGCGCGCTCATTTTTCCCGGTCATTTTTGCGGTGTTGGTATTACGCTCATTCCTGGTCGAGCCGTTTCGCATTCCGTCCAACTCGATGATGCCGACGTTGTTGACGGGTGATTTTATTCTGGTGAACAAATTTGCCTACGGCATTCGTCTGCCGGTGCTCAACGCAAAAGTGATCGACATTGGTGAACCCAAGCGCGGTGACGTGTTTGTGTTTCGCTTTCCAAAAGATCCGTCCATCGACTACATCAAGCGCGTGATCGGTCTGCCCGGCGATCACATCGTGTATCGAAACAAGGAGCTTTACATTAACGAAACACGCATGAATCAGGTGGCCTTGGGGCTTTACACTGGCGTGGGTTCGGGCATCGTGATGAGCGGCACGGCTCAACTGGTGGAACAATTGGAAGATGTTAAACATGACATCCTGATTGATCCGCGCAAAAATTATGGCGACTTCGATGTGCGCGTGCCGCCGGGTTCTTATTTTGCGATGGGCGACAATCGTGACAATAGCAACGACAGCCGCTTCTGGGGCACGGTGCCGGAAGCGAATCTGGTCGGCAAAGCGTTCATGATCTGGATGAATTTTGATTCCGCCGATTCCAGAGTGGCGTGGAGCCGCATCGGTTCGAGCATTAAATAGGAGACAAGCATGACAATGACTCCGGTACGCCAACGCGGCATGACCACCATCGGGTTGGTATTGGTGCTGGCGATGATCGCGTTCTTTGTCTTGATTGGCTTGAAACTCTATCCGATTTACTACGATAGCTTCAAAGTAGGCGCGGCACTGGATTCGCTAAAAGCCGATCCGACCTTGGCCGGAAAAACCTCCGCCGAAGTCGTTGACCGGTTGATGAAGCGCTTGAGTATCGACAACGTGGATCATGTCGAAAAAAGCGATGTTACCGTTGAAAAATCCGGCAGGGGCATCCGCGTGCTGGTTGAGTATGACGCGCGCAAAAACATCGTCGGCAATGTTGACGTGATGGTGTCGTTCAGCAAGGCGGTTGAGGTTGGTAATTAATTCTCGAATGACACCGAACTACGCCCGCTTGTGCCGCGCGTTGCAGTATGAATTCCGCGATCCGAATTTATTGCAGGTGGCATTGACGCATCGCAGCGTCGGTGCTGACAACAACGAGCGCCTTGAATTTCTGGGCGATGCCATCCTTAGTTTTGTCATCACCAACCAGTTATACGTGCGCTTTCCACACGACGATGAAGGCGCCCTCAGTCGTTACCGTGCGCGCCTGGTCAAAGGCGAAACCTTGGCGACTGCGGCGCGCGCATTACACCTGGGTGAGTATTTACGCCTGGGCCCCGGTGAATTGAAAAGCGGTGGTTTTGATCGGAGCTCCATTCTCGCCAATACGATTGAGGCGATTATCGGCGCGGTATACCTTGATGGCGGACTGGCGCATGCCAGTGCGCTGGTGCTGAATATGTTGCAGCAACCTTTGGAAAGCGTCGCTGCGGTGGGCGGTGTGAAAGATCCGAAAACGCTGCTGCAGGAAATCCTGCAAGCACGCCATGCGCCGCTGCCGGAATATACCGTGGCGAAAATCAGCGGCGAGCCACACGCACAATCTTTCACGGTCACGTGTTCAGTGGACGGCTTAAAACAGCTGGTGATCGGCGAAGGTGCGAGCCGCCGCAAAGCAGAGCAAGACGCAGCGCAGAAAGCGCTGAAACTGTTGTCGAGTTAAATTCGCCCCACGCGTCAATCACGCAGGTAATTGTCAATGTCGGATCAGAAACCTTTTCGCTGCGGTTATGTTGCCATCGTCGGTCGGCCGAATGTCGGCAAATCCACGTTGCTGAACCGGCTCATTGGCCAGAAAATCAGCATCACATCGCGCAAGCCGCAGACCACGCGTCATCGCATTTTGGGCATCAAGACCGTCGACGGGGCGCAGTTGGTATTCGTTGACACGCCCGGCGTACATCGTGACGGCAAGCGCGCCATCAATCGGCACATGAATCGCACTGCGTTGGCGGCGATTCAGGATGTCGACGCGATTGTGTTTGTGGTCGATGGGTTGGAATGGACTGACGAAGACCAGCTCGTGCTCGATGCGCTTAAAGGTGTCGCGACACCGGTAATTCTCGCGCTCAATAAAGTCGACACCCTGCCACAAAAAGAAGTGTTGCTGCCGTACCTGCAACAGTTGGGTGAGAAAATGAAATTTGCCGAAGTGTTTCCGCTGTCGGCGCAAAAGGGCACCAACGTCGATGTGTTGGAGAACAAGCTGGTTGAATTGCTGCCGGAGTCCGAGCCGATTTATGCTGAAGATCAAGTCACTGATCGCAGCGAACGTTTTCTGGCGGCGGAATTCATTCGCGAAAAACTCATGCGTTCGCTGGGTCAGGAAATTCCGTACGCGCTGACGGTTGAGATCGAACAATTCAAAATGGACGGCGCACTGCGTCGCGTCGCAGCGGTAATTTTTGTCGAACGTGAAGGACAAAAGCGCATCGTCATCGGCAAAGCGGGGCAAGGGCTCAAGGAAGTGGGTCGTCAGGCGCGCGAGCAAATGGAGCGCACCTTCGGCAGTAAAGTGTTTTTAGAGCTGTGGGTGAAAGTGCGCGAGGGTTGGTCGGACGACGAGCGCGCGTTGCGCAGCCTCGGGTACACGGATGAGTAGTCCTGCCCGCGTGACGTTGCAGCACGGCTTCGTGTTGCACCATCGCGCGTATCGCGACACCAGCGTGCTGCTGGAGCTGTTCACGCCGGAGCATGGCCGCGTCGGCGCCGTGGCGCGCGGGGTGCGCAAAGAAAAGTCACGCTGGGCTGCCTTCCTGCAACCGTTCCGGCCGTTGTTATTGTCATGGAGTGGGCGCGGCGAGCTGGTCACACTAACCGGTGTGGAGGAAGACGGCCCGGTGGTTTCGTTCCCCATGGTTGCTGCACCGTGCGGCTTTTACCTGAACGAAATCATGTTGCGCTTGTTGCAGCGCCACGATGCGCATCCCAAATTGTTTTCCAGTTATGGTGAGGCGCTGCATAGTTTAGGTGCCGTGCAAGGTGAGCTCGCAACCGCGCAAGAACGCATTCTGCGCACCTTCGAAAAACATTTACTGGATGAGCTGGGTTACGGATTGATGCTCGATCACGCTGCGGATACCGGTGCGGCCTTGCAGCCGGAACAGCGTTACAGCTATGAGCTGGAGCGCGGGCCGGTCGCGTATAATGAACGCTCAGCCAGTGTCGCCGTCAGCGGCGCGACCTTGCTGGCATTAGGGCGCCTGGACTTGACTGATGCGCAATGCTTGCGCGAAGCCAAGCGGCTGATGCGCACGGTGCTGGCGCATTACCTGGGCGACAAGCCACTGCACAGTCGAGAACTTTTTCAGCGTAATGTGCGCCCGACACAGGAAACAAAGGCGTGAAATTGGTGCCGCATCCTGCAATCAATGGAACTTAAAAACTGCAAAGAACCTGATCTATTGAGATAAAGCACCCCTTCCCCCTGCAAGGGGGAAGGCTGGGATGGGGGTGTGCAAGCACACTGCCTTTATCATCACCCCCATCCTGCCCTTCCCCCTTTCAGGGGGAAGGAACGCTCCGATTGAGTAATCAAGTTGTGCATCAAAGATTCAGTTTCAAACAGATGAAGCACTACACTAGGCTAAAACCATGAACACACAAAACACAATTCTTCTTGGTGTCAACATCGACCACGTCGCGACTATTCGGCAGGCGCGACACACGCGTTATCCCGATCCAATTCAGGCGGCTATCGCCGCAGAGTCCGGCGGTGCGGACAGTATCACGCTGCATTTGCGTGAAGACCGTCGTCATATTCAGGAGCGCGATGTGGAAATGCTCAAAGGCATTTTGCTGACGCGCATGAATCTGGAAATGGCCGCGACCGACGCGATGGTGAAGTTTGCGGAACGTATTCAACCCGCTGACTGTTGCTTGGTTCCCGAGCGTCGCGAAGAGCTCACCACGGAGGGTGGGCTGGATGTGGTTGGCAATCTCACACGGCTGCGCGAAGTATGTCAACACCTGCGCATGGCGGGTGTGCGGGTGTCGTTATTCATCGAGCCGGATGCTCGCCAGATCGACGCGGCGTGCGCGGCTGGTGCGCCAGTAATTGAAATTCACACCGGTCGTTACGCCGAAGCCAAAGACGAATTCGAGCGCGGCAATGAATTCGAACGCATCGCGGCTGCAACCCGTTATGGAGTAACGCAGGGTTTGCAGGTAAATGCCGGTCATGGAATTAATTATCAAAACGTGCAACCTATTGCCGCACTGATGCCATTGCGTGAGTTGAACATCGGCCACGCGATTATCGCGCGCGCCTTGTTCAGCGGCATGGAAGAAGCCGTACGCGAAATGAAGCGTTTAATGGTCGCGGCAAGAACGCTGTGATTTTTGGCATCGGCACCGACATCGTGCGCGTGGCGCGCATGCAGTCTAACCTCGAACAGCACGGCGAGCGGTTTGCGGCACGGGTGTTGAGTGATGATGAGTACGCTGAGTTTACGCAGTTGAGCAATCCGGTGATGCAGGCGCGCTTTCTCGCCAAGCGCTTCGCCGCCAAAGAAGCCGCAGCGAAAGCATTGGGTACCGGGTTTAGCAACGGACTGTCACTCAAGCACGCGGTGGTTGCGCACGATGTACACGGCAAGCCGCTGTTGCGGTGGCAGGGCGCCGGGTGTGAAATTGTCGAGCGTTGCGGGGTGGGTGAAAGCTTTTTAAGTATTGCCGATGAAGCTGACTACGCCATCGCATATGTGGTGCTACTAAAAAAACTGTAATCACCGGGTCACCATGGACACACGCAAGCAGCAGTTAATTGATTGGATCAAAACCGCCGCCCACATTCCGCGTTTTGACATTAATCCCGCGTCGGAAGATGCGAGCTTTCGCCGCTATTTCCGCATCAGTTTCGACGGCAACACGCGCATCGCGATGGACGCGCCGCCGGAAAAAGAAGACAACGACAAATTCATGCGCCTCGCGCAGTTATTGCAGCGCGTGGGTGTGCAGGTTCCGGAAGTGATTGATTCCGATCTGTCACGCGGGTTCCTGTTGTTGACCGATCTAGGGCAGACACAATATCTCAATGTGTTAAACGCCGAGAACGTGGATGGTTTATATGCTGATGCGCTCAATACCCTGTTGAGTTTGCAAACCACGACACTCGCCGATGTGCGCGCGCTACCTGCGTATGACGATGCGCTGCTCACGCGCGAGCTGGCAATATTCGACGAATGGTTCGTGGCTCGACATTTAAACGTGCAGTGGAACGACACGCAGCGCCGCGTGTGGCAAGACGCATGCGATGTGTTGAAACGCTCCGCGCTCGAACAGCCCAAAGTGCTGGTGCACCGCGACTATCATTCGCGCAACCTGATGGTGACCACGCAACGCAATCCCGGCGTGCTGGATTTTCAGGATGCGGTGTACGGGCCAATCACCTACGACATCGCGTCGTTGCTGCGTGATTGCTACATCGCTTGGCCACAAGCACGGGTGGAAAGCTGGGCCGGGCAGCATCGCAAAAATCTGCTCGCGCGCGGCGTGCAGGTCAACGACGCTGCACAATTTCGTCGCTGGTTTGATCTTATGGGCGCACAACGCCATCTCAAGGCGATTGGCATTTTTGCGCGCCTGAATCATCGTGACGGCAAACCGGGCTATCTGAAGGATATTCCGCGCACATTGAATTATGTGCTGGAGGTGTGCAGTCGATATGTCGAGTTGCGCGACCTTGAAACATTATTGCGTGGGTTGCACGCGAGCCACACACCATGAAAGCGATGATTCTTGCCGCCGGGCGCGGCGAGCGGATGCGTCCGTTAACCGATCACACACCCAAGCCGCTGCTGAAAGTTGCGGGCAAGGCGTTAATCGAATATCACATTGAAGGTCTGGTGCGGGCAGGATTTGCCGATATCATCATCAACCACGCGTGGCTCGGTGAGCAGTTCGAACAGGTGCTAGGCAGCGGCGAGCGTTTTGGCGCGCACTTGCAGTATTCGCCCGAGGGCGCGACCGCGCTGGAAACCGGTGGCGGAATTTTCAAAGCCTTGCCGTTGTTAGGCACGGCACCGTTTGTAGTGGTCAACGGCGATGTGTGGACCGACTATCCGTTTGAACGATTGCCGTGCAACATGACCGCGCTGGCGCACCTGGTTTTGGTGCCGAATCCGCCGCAGCATCCGCACGGCGATTTCTTTTTCGCCGACGGCGCGCTGCGTGAAACGGGCACCGCCAAGCTCACTTTCAGCGGCATCGGCATGTATCGCGCTGAATTATTTACCGGCTGCCGCCCGGGCGCATTTCCGCTGGCACCCTTGCTGCGCGCGGTTATTGCGCAAGGCCGGGCCAGTGGCGAACGCTATGAGGGCGGCTGGTATGACATCGGAACACCGGAACGTATGGAACGATTAGACCAAAAATTGCGACTAAGGGATTAGCGCTCGGCGTTACACAAGTTTAATGGCTCGTCTTGCCACCTATCCGACAAAAGGAATCTTTATGCATATGCAAATATCACCTGCACGCTGGCTGCCTACCATGGCGGTTATTTTAGTCGCCATGATCGGCTCAACTGCGTGTGCCGAACCGGTTGATTTCGAGTTGCCGGATATTAAAGGCGTGAAGCATAAATTGTCGGACTATCGCGGCAAGTGGGTGGTGGTGAATTATTGGGCGACTTGGTGTCCGCCGTGTCTGGAAGAGTTGCCTGAGCTTGTCATTTTTCACGAAACGCACAAAGACAAAGACGCGGTAGTGATTGGTATCAATTTCGAAGAAGTCGATACCGAGAAGCTGAAAAAATTTATCGACAATTACTCGATCAGCTATACCGTGCTGCGCAGTGCGCCGGGGCCCAGCGGCGCGCTCGGTTCCATTCCGGGGTTGCCGACCAGTTTCATGATCAACCCCAAAGGCGAGGTGGTGGGTAAGCAGGTGGGTCAGGTGACCGGCAAGTCCATCGAGAAATTCATGGGCGAGGAAAGCGCTCCCACCAAATAATCGCGAGGTGAGCCCCATGCGAAGCTCAATACGAATCGTCAGCATGCTGGTTTTGGTGATGGCCATTGCGCTGCCGTTGCACGCTGATTCTGGGCGCGATCCCTACAAGTTTTTCTTTAACGAAACGTTCTACAATTTGCATGACGAGCTGGCCAAGGCGCGCGCACAAGGCAAGCAGGGGGTCTTGATATTTTTCGAGCTGGATGATTGTCCGTTCTGTCACCGCATGAAAGAGACCGTTCTAAATCAGCCAATAGTGCAGGAATATTTCCGCGAGCACTTTTTAGCCTTTGCCATCGACATCAAAGGCGACTTGGAAATGACCGACTTCGACGGCACCACGCGCACGCAAAAAGATTGGGCATTTGCCGGCAACCGGGTGCGCGCGACGCCAGTGTTTCAGTTCTTCGATCTGGACGGCAAGCCCATCGCGCGGTTGACCGGCGCAACGTCGGGCGTCGAAGAATTCATGTGGTTGGGCGAATATGTCGTTGCAGGAAAGTACAACGAAAAAGACATGTCATTCGCAAAATATAAACGTGTGAAACGTGGCGAATGAGCGTTCAAAGGGAGTGTGCTGGACGCGAAGGAACCGCAACCACCCCGTCCGCGTTGCGTCCACCCCTCCTCGAAAATGAGGAGGGGAGAAAAAATATGTTCCTCCCCTCCTCATTTTCGAGGAGGGGTGCCCCGAAGGGGTGGGGTGGTTGCATTGTTTGCGTCGTTGGCTGGCTGATATGTTGCAGCCCGACATGGAGCGCATCATCGACTGAAGCCGTATTGCCCGAGCCCCTAACACTCGACTACGCATTATCGCTGTCCGACGCAAATCAACCCGATCTCGAACAGGCTCTGGCCGATTTGGATTTGGCGCAAGCCCGCGAGCGCAGTATGCAATCCACTACAAGCTTGACTATTTCTGCCCAGTTGCGCGGGCGCTATGTCGAGCCTTCCGATATTTCCATTGACCGCTCGCACGACGACAACAGCGCGAGCCTGTTCGCTCGCAAGCGGCTCTATGATTTCGGTCGCAGCAGTGCCGCAGAAAATGCTGCGGCGGCGGATGTATCCAGCCAGCAATGGCGCCTCACCGAAGCACGTTCGATACGCCGTCTTGACATTATGGCGCGCTTCTTCGATGTGTTGCTGGCCGACTTGCGCTACGCGCGTGATTACGAGGCGATGTCGATTGCTTACGTGACTTACGATCATGCGGTGGATCGTCGCAAGTTGGGGCAGGTGTCGGATCTGGTCGTCGCCGAGTTGCACAGTCGTTATCAAGACCTGCGGCGACGTTGGTATGAAAGTACCGCCGAACAGCGCAACACCCGCGCGCACTTGGCGCGCGCATTAAATTGGTCAGGGCGATTGCCTACCGAACTGGCATCACCTGATCTGAAATCTACGCCCACTCAAGCGCAGGATTTGGAGGTGTTGCAAGCACAGGCGCTGCAAACCAATCCGTCGATTCTTGCCGCGCGCGAGCGCGTCGCAGGCTTGTCGCAGCGGGTCAGCAGCGCACGTGCCGGGTATTGGCCAACCTTGGACGCGGAAGCCGAGTTGTCGACTTATTCGCGCGACATGAGTGGACGCGATAAATTCCGCGCCGGTGTGGTGCTGGATATTCCGCTCTACAACGGCGGAAAAATCAGCGCCGAAGTTGCGCAGCAGCAAGCTGAGTTGCGTCGCACGCAGGCGCAACTGATTGCGCGGCAGCAAGATGTCAAGCTCGCGATACAAGAGCTGCATGGTGCGCTTACCGTGTTACGCGTGCAGCGTGAGGAAGCCAAAGCCTTGCACGATTTTCGCGAGTTGTATCTGGACCGTAGCCGTCTGCAATATGAGCAGGAAATGCGCACCGATTTGGGCGACGCGATGGTGCGCCAGTCCGAAGCGCGCCTGCGCGACGCTGAAACGGAATTTGCAATTGCATTAACGCGTGCACGGCTGGAAGCGCTGGTCGGCAAACCGCTTGCTGCGGAAAAAGTCGGAGATAAGAAATGATGAAAAAGCTCGATCCGTATAACGTTTTAGTTGTGTTGGGCTTGACCGCGTCGCTGACCGCGCCGGTATTTGCCGAGGAATTCGATGCTACCTTGCAATGGTCGCGACGCGTAGAACTCAGCACGCCGGTGTCGGGTGTGGTGGTTGAGGTGTCCGCACAAGTAGGCCAGCATATAAGTAAAGATCAGGTACTGTTGCGCCTGGACAGCAAAGTGCGTGAAGCCAACCTCGAGCAAGCCAAGGCGCAGTTGGCGCGCCACACGCGCTTGCGCGCGGAAGCGCAACGTGAACTCGATCGCTCGCAAGAATTATTTAACGCGACCCTGTTGTCTGAACACGAAATGGAATTGGCGCGTATCGGTTTCGATGCCGCCGAGGCGGAAATGCAAAAAGCCAAAGCGGCGTTGGCGCAAGCGGAAAGCGATTTGAAATACAGTGAAGTGCGCGCACCGTTCGACGTAGTCGTACTGCAACGTTTTGCCGAAGTCGGGCAAACCGTTGTGACGCAAATGCAGGCGACGCCATTGTTTGCCGTTGCGCAGGCGGATGTGATGGTCGCGCGCAGCGCCGCCACACTCGCGCAGGTGCGCACGCTCAAGGCGGAACAAACGGTGACGGTGAAAGTCGGCGGTCGCAGTTATGAAGGGCATGTGACCCAACTCGGATCAGAGCCGGTGCAAAAAGGCGAGGCCAAGTATCTATTGGAAGTGACCTTTCCCACCAAAGGAGCTACGCTGCGCGCGGGTGAAGGCGCCAAGATTATCGCGCCTTAAACCTAGAAACGGCAGTTGACCACTGCAAGGCACAAGCAAGTGCGTGCAGGTATTGAAATTTTTTGCCATTGCACGCTTCACCCAGAAGGTGAAACCCGCTACGGCCTGCGCAGTGCGCCCCGTTGTGCACATGGCTGCGTTGCACAGGATGTGCAAGTGCCGCGAAGCGCATGGATGCGCGAGAGCGGCCACCCAACGGGTCGTACTCCGCAGGCCGTTCAACTGCCGTTTCTAGGTTAAAAATATGTCAACGTGAGGTGGGTTCGTGGTTGGGGAGAAGTGATGGCGCGAAGTATCAAACGCATTTTATTGGTTGGAAAAAACGGTCAAGTCGGCTGGGAGTTGCAGCGCACGCTCGCGCCACTGGGTGAAGTTGTTGCCCTCGACCGGCAGAGTATGGATCTGACCAGCGCTGATTCGATTCGGCGCGTAATCCGTGACAACCGCCCTGATTTAATCGTTAATGCCGCCGCGTACACGGCAGTGGACAAGGCGGAGTCAGATGTTGACAAGGCGATGGCAATTAACGGAACCGCCCCGGGCATCATGGCGGAAGAAATGCAGAAGCTTGGCGGCGCGCTGGTGCAATACTCCACCGACTATGTTTTTGATGGCGAAAAAGCGCAGCCGTATGTCGAAGACGATGCGGTCAGTCCGCTCGGCGTCTACGGTGCCAGCAAGCTCGCGGGTGAGCGGGCGATTCAAGCCGTTGGTGTGCCGCATCTGATTTTTCGTACCAGTTGGGTTTACGGCGCACGCGGCAAGAATTTTTTATTGACCATGCTGCAGTTAAGCAAGGAGCGTGAGGAATTGAAGGTGGTTGCCGATCAAATCGGCGCGCCGACCTGGAGCCGTATGATCGCCGAAATGACCGGTCAGGCACTTGCGTGCTGTGCCGCTCCGCAGGGTATGGAATTGAGCGAAGTCAGTGGCATCTATCATCTCACCGGTGGGGGTGCGACTTCGTGGTTTGGTTTTACACAAGCGATACTCGAAAATGTCACGCAGCGCGCCCTCGATGCGCGCTTGCCACGACTTATGCCGATTACCACCAGCGACTACCCGACGCCAGCGAAGCGCCCGAAAAATTCGCAAATGTCGAACGCAAAGCTGGCGCGCGTGTTTGGGTTGGTCAACCCGACGTGGGAATCGCAGCTACACTTGTGCATGCGTGACGTCACTACTGTTTAACACTTTGTAAATTGCATCTCTGGCATGTCTTCAAATCCGCGTGATTTAACTTTGGTGACGGGAGCGACCGGTTATATCGGTCGAGCGCTGGTCGCGCGTTTATTGGCGGAGTCGCGACCGGTGCGGCTGTTGGTGCGCGCTGCGCGATTAAACGATATTGCAGCGTTATGGCCCGGTCAGGCTCCGCAGATTTGTATCGGAGATATTGGCGAATCCGCGTCGTTGCGTGTCGCCGTTACCGGTGTGGATACGGTTTTGCATTTGGCCAGTCATTCACCGCGCAAGCGGGTGCCGGGTGTTGATCCCATCGCTGGACATTGGCGCGTCACGGCGGAGGGCACGCAGGCCCTGGTCGGTGAAGCGCAGCGTGCCGGTGTGCGCCGCTTTGTATTGGTCAGCAGTGTGCGTGTGTTAAGTGAGGGCAGTGCCAATGGGCTGGATGAAAGTAGCGTCGTGGCACCTACGTCTGCATACGGCCGCGCCAAGCTCGCGGCTGAGGAAGCGGTGCGTGCTGCAAATGAGCTTGAGGGCAGTATTTTGCGCTTGCCATCTGTCTACGGTGTTGGCGGCGAGAGCTTTGTGTCGCAAATGATTTCAGTAGTAGAGCGTGGTTGGTTTCCGCCCCCACCCAGAACGGCTAACAAACGTTCCATGATTCATGTGGATGATGCGATCACCGCATTGTTGTTGCTCGCACGCCGACCCGAGGCGGTTGGAAAAACCTACATCGCAACCGACGGCGAGCTCCATTCGACCCATGAAATTTATCAAAAAGTGTGTGCAGCGTTGGGTCGCCCGGCGTCGCGATGGGCGACACCCGCCGCCTGTTTGCGCGTTGCCGCAACCGTCGGCGATGTGCTTGGGCGCCTGAGCGGCCGACCGATGCCTTTCGACCGGCAAGGGTTCGAAAAACTGGTGGGGAGCGCTTGGTATGGCAGCACGAAGATTATTCGTGAGCTTGGATTTGAGCCGCAACAGAATCTGCGCTCTGCGCTACCCGCCATGATCGCGTTCTATCGCGAGTCGCGCCGTGGCAGTTGAATTAGTTTTGGCAGCGGTGTCTGCATGTTTGGTGTCGGCAGGGTTGACCTTCCGGTTTTCCCGCCCGGGCTCACGTCTTTACATTTTAGATCATCCCACCGACCGGTCCCTGCACAGTCAGCCGGTGCCGCGTTCGGGCGGGGTCGCCATCGTGGTTGCAATTTTGCTGGTAGGCGGTGTGCTGTGTGCGCAGCGTGACGTATTGCCCGCCGGACTTTGGTGGCTCATGAGCGCCTGGCTACTGGTTGCGGCAATTGGCTTTATCGACGATCAAAGGCCGTTGTCTCCGCTATTACGTTTTTGTGTACATGGTGTTGCAGCGGTGTTGGTTTTGGTCGGCGGGTTTACGCTAGAGAATTTGGCGATGCCTGGCTGGACGCTCCACTTGCCGTGGGCCGTAGCGCTTTTGACGACCTGGCTGTTCGTGGTGTGGATGATTAATTTGTACAACTTCATGGATGGCATGGACGGTTTTTCCGGAGGCATGACCTGCATCGGATTCGGCACTTTCGCGCTGATCGGCATGCTCGCGGGTCATACCTTTTTCGCGATATTGAGTTTGATTATCGCCGCCGCTGCTTTGGGGTTTCTGATTTTTAACTTTCCTCCGGCGCGGATTTTCATGGGCGATGTGGGCGCGTATTCGTTGGGCATGCTCGCGGCAGGCTTTGCTCTGTGGGGCGTGCGTGACGGGATTTTTCCGTTCTGGGTCCCGGTGTTGATATTTTCGCCATTTATTGTTGACGCGACGCTGACGTTGATTTGGCGCACACTGCGCGGCGAACCGGTGTGGAAAGCGCATCGCACTCATTTTTATCAGCAACTGGTGCAGCGGGGTTTTGGCCATCGCAACACCGTGTTGGGGCAATACCTGCTCATGCTCGCGTGTGCGGCGGCTGCGGTGGTGGCGTTACCGCTGTCGCAGTTTGCTCAAGGGCTGATTATGGTGTGCGGGTTTGCGGTGTATCTGGGATTAATCGTTTGGCTGGTACGCGGAACGCATCAACGCAGGTTAGAAACATGACGAATCACCGTGTTCAGATTTGACCCATCCAAATCGGTGAACTATGTTTTGTTAGCCATAAGGCTGATGAAAGTTGTTGCTTCGATGGTGCGCGGCGCAAATGTTTGGGGCATGTTACTTGCGCTTGGTCAAACCGATCTTGAAATATGACGGAAGATCGGGCGGCATCGGACGCTTGATGAGGGGATGGCGTACGTAGACCAGGGGGCAATGTGAACGTGCTGGATAAATTAAGAAATCGCTGGGCGGCATTTGCACACGATCTGCTGATGATCCCCATCGCGTGGCTTTCGTCGTATTGGCTACGCTTCAATCTCGAAAGCTTTCCGGACTCGTATTGGTGGGAAGCGCTCTACCTGCTCCCGGTCGTGATGATTTTTCAAGGGGGCATGTTTTGGTATTTTGGTCTGTACCGAGGCATCTGGCGCTTTGCATCGCTGCCGGATTTGGTGCGCATTCTTAACGCCGTTGTTGTTGGCATCACGGTCACCGCCCTCGTAATATTTTTGGCCACGCGCCTGGAAGGTGCGCCGCGTTCGGTATTCGTGCTCGACGGCATTTTGCTGATGCTGTTGCTGGGTGGGCCGCGCCTGCTGTATCGCTGGGCGAAAGATCGTCATCTGTATCACGTAGAAGGTCAGCGCGCGCTGGTGGTCGGTGCGGGTGGGGCGGGTGAGATCCTCATTCGCGACATGTTGCGTGACTTGTCCAGCCCCTACCATCCGGTCGCGTTGGTCGACGACAATATCGGCAAAGTCGGTAAAGAAATTCACGGGTTGCGGGTTGCGGGTTGCGGGTTGCGGGTTGCGGGTTGCGGGTGGCGGGCAAGTGTCACGATATCCCGGCCGTGGTGTCGGATTACGAGATTGACGTTATCGTGATCGCGCTGCCGTCGGCGAGCTCACAGGAAATTCGCCGCGTGGTGGAAATTTGCGAACGTACCGGCCTGCCGTTTCGCATGCTGCCGCGTGTGCAGGTGACCGGCGGTGGCCAGGTCAGTTTGCAGGATGTGCGCGACGTTAACATTGAAGATTTGCTGGGACGCGACACCGTGCAGCTGGACTGGCAAGCCATCGCACAGGCAATTCATGGCAAAACCGTGTTCATCACCGGGGCCGGGGGTTCCATCGGCGCGGAGTTGTGTCGGCAAATTGCGCGCCTGGGTCCCGCACGATTGGTTGCCTATGAGCAAAGCGAATTTAACTTGTATGAAATCGAAATGGAGTTGCTGCGCAACTTCCCGACCTTGCCGTTGGTACCGGTGCTTGGCGATGTGTGCGACAGCGTGGGGGTTGAAGCCGCGTTGCGCAGCTATCAGCCGCACGTGGTGTTCCACTCGGCGGCTTACAAACATGTGCCGATTCTTGAAGGCCAGGCGCGCTCCGCCGTCATGAACAATATTTTAGGCACACATGCGCTGGCGACGTTGGCCGACCACCATGGATGCGAGACCTTTGTGCTGATTTCATCGGACAAAGCGGTGAATCCCGCCAACATCATGGGCGTGACCAAGCGTGTCGCCGAAATGGTGTGCCAGGATTTGAGCACGCGCTCGAAAACACGCTTTATCACCGTGCGTTTCGGCAACGTGCTGGGTTCGTCAGGCAGCGTGATCCCGCTCTTTCAGCAACAGATTGAACGTGGCGGGCCGGTGACGGTGACCCATCCCGATGTACAACGCTATTTCATGACCATTCCGGAAGCATGTCAGTTGATCCTGCAAGCGGGTGCCATCGGCAAAGGTGGCGAAGTGCTGGTGCGTGACATGGGCGAGCCGGTGAGGATTTCCTACTTGGCCGAGCAGTTGATACATTTGGCAGGCAAGAAGCCCGGTGAAGATATCGAGATTGTTTACAGCGGCCTGCGCCCGGGCGAGAAACTCTCTGAGGAGCTGGTGCATGATGCCGAGCCGCTTGCAACGACCCGGCACCCAAAGATATTTTTCGCCAACTGTCGCCCGGTGGATGCTGACATTTTAGCGCGAGCATTGATAGCGCTACAGACTGCGGTGGGTGAGTGCGACGACGCGCAGCTGCGCGTGTTGTTGGCGTCACTGGTTCCGGAATCGGTTGCGGCAGGTAGTGCATCTGAACCAAAACAAGGCGCCACGATTTATCCGTGGAAATCGGCAAGCCGCGAAGCGCGAGCCTGAATCACCACGTAAAGATTTTCTGTAGGAGTCGTCGTTATGAAAGGAATAGTCTTGGCGGGTGGGTCAGGTACACGGTTATATCCCGTCACGCAGGTGATCTCTAAGCAGCTCCTGCCGGTGTATGACAAACCAATGGTGTACTACCCGTTGAGCACGCTCATGCTCGCGGGCATTCGCGATATTTTGCTGATATCCACGCCGCAGGATATTCCGCGCTTCGAGCAATTGCTGGGTGATGGAAAGCGCTGGGGCTTGACTATTCAATATGCGGTGCAGCCGGAGCCAAAGGGTATTGCTCAGGCGTTTATCATTGGCGCCGATTTCATTGGCAGCGATGCCTGTGCACTGGTGCTGGGTGACAACATTTTTTACGGCCACGACTTGCCGCGTGATCTTAGCGCCGCTGCCGTAAAGGTAAAGGGTGCCACAGTCTTCGCCTGCCCGGTGAACGACCCGGAGCGCTACGGTGTGGTCGAATTTGATCGCGCTGGGCACGCAATTTCAATTGAAGAAAAGCCCGAGCAACCCAAGTCGCGCTACGCGGTGACAGGGCTTTACTTTTACGATAACAATGTCGTCGACATCGCCCGAGCGATTAAACCCTCGGCACGCGGAGAGCTGGAAATCACCGACGTCAACCGACGCTATCTGGAGCTGGGTCAGCTCGACGTGCAAGTCATGGGGCGCGGCATTGCATGGCTCGACACCGGCACACACGAAGCACTGCTTGAAGCCGCGCATTTCGTCGAGACTATCGAACGTCGGCAGGGACTCAAGATCGCCTGCCCGGAGGAAATCGCCTACCGCATGGGTTACATCAGCGCCGGCGACCTTGAAGTGCTCGCCGCTCCGTTGGCCAAGAACGGCTATGGAAAATATTTGTTCGGGATTCTGCGCGACCGCGTTTTCTAATCTGGATTGATTCATGCGACTAACCGCAACGCAGCGCGCCGCCATCCGTACCGCCACTACCGAATATTTCGGCCCGCAGGTGCAAGTTTGGCTGTTTGGCTCGCGTGCAGACGACGCCAAGCGCGGGGGGGATGTTGATTTATATGTGGAGCCCGCTCAGGAAAACACGCTCATCTCGACATTGCGTTGCAAGATCGCGCTCGAAGATAGCCTGGATTTGCATGTTGACCTGATCGTTAAAGAGCCAGGTAAAGACAAGCCGATTTACCAGTTGGCAAAGACGAAAGGAGTTCGGCTATGACCGAGCATTTGCGCCTGATTGCGGTCGCCATCGAAGAAGCAATAAATTGTAGGGCGGGTTAGCCGTTTGCGTAACCCGCCAGGCGTGCGTAGATTCGCTGTAGGAGCGGCGCCCTCGCCGCGATGGCGCCGCTTTCCAACAAGCCCATTAATTTCACGGCGTTGTTGCAGGGAAAGGAGTTTTGTTCGTCGCGCCACAACATGTGATGCACAATTTTAAGTTCCACCAAATACGACTCACCACACTCACCAATGAAAGCCATCCCCACCGCTATTCCAGATGTGCTGATTCTCGAGCCGAAAATTTTCGGCGATGAGCGCGGATTTTTTTTTGAAAGCTATAATAAGAGCGTTCTTGAGAGGTATGGGATACGCGCGGAGTTCGTGCAGGACAACCACTCACGTTCCGCGAAGAATGTATTGCGTGGATTGCATTACCAGATCAAACAGCCGCAGGGAAAATTGGTGCGGGCGGTTGAGGGTGAGGTATTTGATGTCGTGGTCGATTTGCGGCGCAGTTCGCCGATGTTCGGTAAGTGGGTGGGCGTGAATCTCTCGGCAAGCAACAAGCGGATGCTGTGGGTGCCCGCCGGATTTGGGCATGGGTTTCTCGTTCTCTCGGAGTACGCTGAGTTTCTTTACAAGACCACGGATTATTACGCGCCCGAGCAAGAGCGCTGCGTAGCGTGGAACGACTCGGACATCGGAATTGAATGGCCCATAAACACCGAACCGATGCTCTCGGTCAAAGACCGGCAGGGAAAGTCGTTAGCGAGCGCGGAGCTATTTCCATAGTGCGCTCACTGCCGGAGCCCCGCGATATGAGGACACCGCCGTTAATTGCGATTTCGTCGTTCCCGCGCAGGTGGGAACCTAGTCAAATTCAGCATCTGGATTCCCGCTTTCGCGGGAATGACGAATTTTTTGAAGCGCCCTGTGTTAACAATAGCCAATCCATGCGACTAACCGACTATCAAACTCAAGCCATTCGTCAATTCGCTCACCAAGTTGGGGGCGGACAATCCCGCGTGCGCGTTTTCGGCTCCAGACTGGATGACACGACAAAGGGGGGTGATCTTGACTTATTGCTCGAATTGCCGGATCCCGTGGATAACCCTGCGCTCATGGCCGCGCAGTTGTCTGCATTAGTGTCGCGCGTCATGTCTGGTCGCAAAGTAGATGTGCTACTCAGCGCGCCTAATCTCATGCACTTACCCATCCACGATGTGGCATTCAAAGAGGGTCGGTTGCTATGACGGTGAATCCCAAAAGCGCAACGCGATTGCAGTTTTTAGTTCGCGTCGTGCGCAAAGAATGCCGACATCTCGCCACCACCGACCAGCGCGTGTTTGGAAATGTGTTCACTCTGGCGCAAGCAAGCCAGCTTGAAGCAGACCCCGATCTGGCAGAACGTGTAGAAGCTTTTGTGGGCAGGTTCGGTCGCCTGCAAGACACCGTGGGCGATAAATTGTTGCCCCTGTTCTTGGCCACCTTGGGGGAAAAAACAGCTGCCGCGATCGACAACCTTGACCGGGCCGAACGCTTGGGTCTGATCCGCTCCGCAGACGAGTGGATGACCATGCGCAACCTCAGAAACCAGATGGTTCACGAATACGTTGAAGACCCCGCTGTGCTCATCAGCGCACTACAATCGGGCCATGCGTTTGTGTCGGCGCTCATTGCCACCGCCGACAAAATGATTGCCGAAATCGAAAGGCGGGGCTGGGCGTGATGATCATCACGATTATGAGCAGTTGCATTCTGGCTTGTGCTCAAAAATATTGCGGCCGGTATTTTTGTGTGCGGAATAGCGGACAGATATTCAGACATCAGAATTGATTGGCCAATAAAGATCGAACCGGTTCTTTAGTCGAAAGACAAGACCGGCCACTCACTGGATCAAGCGGAGTTGTTCGCACGATGAATATTCCGGCAACAGGACATAACGGCCAAGTGCGAAGAGTTGCATTGCTGTCTCCGCTCGCTGTGTTTGCAACGTTTTCACAGCATCGCGATTTAATCTGGCAGATGACCAAGCGTGACGTGATCGGGCGTTATCGTGGATCCATCATGGGTTTGCTGTGGTCGTTCTTCAATCCTGTTTTAATGCTCGCCGTTTACACTTTCATTTTTGTGTCGTGTTCCAGGCGCGCTGGGGAGAGGCGACGGCAAGCAAAGCGGATTTCGCTATTGTGCTGTTCGTCGGTTTAATTATTCATACGTTATTCGCTGAGTGCGTGAATCGTGCGCCTTCGATGGTCCTTTCCAATGTGAACTATGTAAAGAAGGTTATCTTTCCTCTGGAAATATTACCTTGGATAACACTTGGCTCCGCGCTTTTTCATGCGATGGTGAGCGTGGTGGTATTGCTATTGTTTGTCGGGTTCACGCAACTCCACTTGAGTTGGACCGCCTTGTTGTTTCCGTTAGTGTTGCTCCCCTTGGTGCTGCTGACCATGGGCTTGAGTTGGTTTCTGGCCTCGCTGGGCGTGTTCATTCGTGACATCGGACAAATGACCGGAATGGTCACGACCGTGATGCTGTTTCTTTCGCCCATTTTTTATCCGGTGTCGTCCCTTCCCGAGCCCTACCGGGTTTGGCTCAATCTGAACCCGCTCACATTCATTGTGGAGCAGGGGCGCGAAGTATTGTTGTGGGGCAATGCGCCGGACTGGTTAGGTTTGGGCGTGTATATGCTGGTGGCTACCGCAATCGCTTACGGCGGATTAATGTGGTTTCAAATGACACGTCGAGGATTCGCCGATGTCATCTGAAGTTGCGATTCGCGCGCGTGGTTTGAGCAAGTGCTACGCGATATTCAAACAGCCGGAAGACCGCTTGAAGCAGATGTTGTCATTCGGTCGGCGTAAATATTATCGGGAGTTTTGG
>JANMQQ010000094.1:0-2575 GCA_031370545.1 Gammaproteobacteria bacterium | reverse complement strand
TGGGGGCATGGCCGATCGCGATGAACACGCCGTGTACGTCGACATTTTTGGTTTTACCATCCGTGACATTCTTCACACGCAAACCGGTCACGCCGCTGGTGTCGCCCAGCACTTCGTCCAGGCCGGTGTTCCACATAATGGTGGCCTTGCCCGCTTTCTCTTTTTCGAGCAGCTTGTTGATCAAAATCTTTTCGGCCTTGAATTTGTCACGACGGTGCACCACGGTCACGTGCGACGCGATGTTCGACAAGTAAAGCGCTTCTTCAACGGCGGTGTTGCCGCCGCCGATCACCGCCACCGCTTTGTTCTTGTAGAAAAACCCGTCGCAGGTGGCGCAGCCGGATACGCCGCGGCCTTTGAACGCTTGTTCGGAAGGAATGCCCAGATATTTCGCCGATGCGCCCGTGGCGATGACTAGCGCGTCGCAGGTGTACAACGTGCCCGAGTCACCGGTCAGCCGCAGCGGCCGCGTTTTTAAATCTACTTTGACGATGTGATCGCCGACGATTTCAGTGTTAAAGCGTTGCGCGTGTTTTTGCATGCGATCCATCAGGGCAGGACCCATCAAGCCTTCGATATCACCGGGCCAGTTGTCGACATCTGTGGTCGTCATCAATTGGCCACCCTGTTCCATGCCGGTAATCAGCACGGGCGATAGATTTGCGCGCGCCGCGTACACGGCTGCGGTGTAGCCCGCAGGACCGGAACCAAGAATGATCAAGCGGCAATGTCGGGTTGAGCTCATGCGTAACACTCCGTGGAGTTGACTGACAGTAGATCGGGGCGGGCCACGGATTCGTCAATGGCAGCGGCTATACTACTGGATAGAAAAACTACCGCAACGGCTGCTGTTATTGTCCACTTCCATGGCACATCAAAATAGCAACTTTGGTCAGGATTTACCTGACTTCGGCAGAGCAGAATAAGTTCAGCTGAGGTGAGTTTTTATGACGGATGCGGCAAGCACGCGGTATCAGCAACGGATGCGACGGGTCTTTGATCATATTCATGTTCATTTGCATCACGAGCTGAGCGTTGAACAATTGAGTCAGGTCGCGCACTTTTCCAAGCATCACTTTCACCGGCAATTTTCTGCTTACGTCGGAATCAGTGTTGGGAGATTCAGTCAGCTGTTGCGGCTAAGGCGCGCGTCGTACCAGCTCGCGTTTCGCAAACAGACGCGGATCATCGAGATTGCAATGGGCGCGGGCTTTGAAAATCCGGAGTCGTTTTCTCATGCGTTTAAAAAGACCTTCGGACAAACGCCTTCGCAATTCAGGAAACAGCCGGAGTGGAAACTCTGGCATGAGAAATACGCAGTTTTGCATCGAGGAGTACTACCGCCCATGAATACCGATCAACGTGATATGCAGGTGACGATTGTCGACTTTAAAGACACCCGAGTCGCGGTGCTGGAACATCGCGGTACGCCCGAGCTGATCAATGCTTCGATACAAACGTTTATCGCCTGGCGCAAGCAAAACAAACTGACGCCGCAAGTGAGCGAGACCTATAACATTATCTATGACGATCCCGCGACCACTCCTCCAGAACAGTTCAGGCTCGACATTTGTGCTTCGATCCGGTCTGACGTTAAACAAAATTCATCGGGTGTGATTACCAAAACAATTCCCGGTGGCCGTTGCGCCGTGTTACGCCATAGCGGGTCAGACGATGACATCAGAAGCAGCCTGCACTACTTGTACGCGCAATGGCTGCCGAATAGTGGCGAAGAGTTACGTGACTTTCCGTGCTATTTTCATCGCGTGAACTTGTTCCCGGATATTCCTGAGCACGCGATCATTACGGATATTTATCTTCCGCTGAAATAAGACTCAGGCTGGCCCAGCCTGTTCAACGCTGTGGGATCGACATTGACGCAACTGCCTGCAAATAATCATCGCAATATTCCATTGGTAAGCCACGTGCAGCCCGGCGGGCAACAAGTCACAATCCAAGCCCTTGGCATAGGACGTGTTCTATCATCCTAAGTGACGATGATCCTAGAAACGGCAGTTGACCGCTGCAAGGCACAAGCAAGTGCATACAGGTCTTGATATTTTTGGCCCGTGCATGCTTCACCCTGTGGGTGAGGCCCGCTACGGCCTGCGCAGCACGCCCCGTTGTGCACATGGCTGCGTTGCAACTCGTCGGAATAGCTCGCTATTCCTCGCTCGTTGCGCCTTGCCCTGCACTCAACGGGTCGCACTCCGCAGGCCGTTCAACTGCCGTTTCTAGGATGATGCGAAACGTTTTTGTACCTAACGAGAAATATCCCTGTAAGGGTCTGGCAGCGACAGACGGGGCTCGACGTGACAATATACCTGGTTCTCATATTGGCTGATTCGCGCGGCAGGTTTTTGAGCTCGATTTCCGACCCCTCCATTCAACCTAGAAACGGCAGTTGACCGCTGCAAGGCTCAAGCAAGTGCGTGCGGGTCTTGATATTTTTGGCCCCGACATGCCTCACCCAGAAGGTGAGGCCCGCTACGGCCTGCGCAGCACGCCCCGTTGTGTACATGGCTGCGTTGCAACTCGTCGGAATAGCCCGCTATTCCTCGCTCGTTGCGCCTTG
>JANMQQ010000077.1:0-3404 GCA_031370545.1 Gammaproteobacteria bacterium | reverse complement strand
CCCGAAGGGATGCAGTGCAAGGCGAAATCGAAAACGGAGTACACACGGAGTATGTGAGTATTTCCGGCAACTGCTCCTGCGTTGCTCTACCTCGTGCATATATGGACCCCTCCCGGTTTGCAAGACTCAATTGATCGATGTGAGACGAAAATCATTGCTCCCATATATCCGGCCTGTTGATGGAAGCTCTTTTTGCTTCCGGGCCCTGATGGATATCTGCGCCCCTGCTCCTCATCATCCGTACGGCTTGGTTAAGCCAATGCACGAAACACGACTGCATGGATGCAGGAGGTAGAGCAACGCAGGAGCAGTTGCCGAGGTTTTGCAGGGGCCGGTCTGACCAATCTCAACATCAATTCAATGTGTCTTCGCAATCGTATGAACGGGTTTCGTTTTCTAACCTGCTTCCACAACTCCAAACCAACAACGTTGCGCGTTACACCGCCGGCCGGTACGACTCGCCTTTGGCCAGGATCACCCAGGCGATGCGGGCCAGCTTGTTGGCCACCGCCACACACGCGCGGTTATGCCCGCGCCGCGCGTGCAGCGCATTCGCCCAGCGGCTGAAACGATCCTGCTTGGTGGCCGCGTAGCGCAGCACCGCGCGGGCACCGTGAATAAACAAGGTGCGCAAATAGGCGTTGCCGCGCTTGCTGATCCCAAGCAATGTGTCTTTGCCGCCACTCGAGTGTTGCTTGGGCACCAGCCCCAGCCAGGCGGAAAAGTGCCTCCCATTGCGGAACTCTCGGGCGCTTCCCGCCGCCGCGTAGGTGGCCGTCGCGGTGATCGGCCCGATGCCGATGACTTCATCCAGGCGTCGGCACACTTCGTATTCCTGATTAACCTGCACGATCTGTTGTTCGTAGCGTTGACACGTCGCGTCGATCTCGACTAATTCGTCACGCAGCTGCACAAAGCAGGCGCGGCCTCGGGGCGTTAATCCGTTTTCACCGTCTTCCAGGATCTCCGGCAGGGCCTTGCGCACGGCGGTGATGCCCAGGCGAATAACAATGCCGTACTCCGCAAGCAAGCCACGGATTTGATTGGCCAGCGCGGTGCGTTCCTTGACCGTCCGTTCGCGCAGGCGATGCAGCGCCTGAATATCTTGCTGCTCTTGCGTCTTGATCGGCACAAAGCGCATGGTCGGACGTTGTGCCGCCTCGGTGATCGCTTCGGCGTCGTTGTAGTCATTCTTGTTGCCTTTGACATACGGCTTGACGTACTGCGGTGCGATCAATTTGACCTCGTGCCCCAGCTTTTGAAACGCGCGCGCCCAATGGTGTGCTCCTCCGCACGCCTCCATCACGATCCGGCACGGCTCAAGCTGTGCAATGAAGGTTAATAACTCTTTGCGCTTTAGCTGCTTCTTTTTCACCAGCGTGCCCATTTTGTTCACCGCAAACACATGGAAAACAGACTTTGCGATATCAATGCCCACTGTCGTAATCTTCATGACGGACTCCTCCTGCTTCGTTGATGGTGCGTAACAACTTCCATCCTGGCCCGAATGAGGCCTCTCTTAAAGTGGGAGGGGTCCATTCCATTATCCATGCAGTCGAAAGACCTGCACACCTGCGAGATCGTCGGCTACGCGCTGGGCGAGCGCATGACCAAGGAGTTGGTGTCACGCGCGTTGTTCGGCGCCGTGGCGCACAAACGACCGCCGCCGGGACTGATTCACCACAGCGACCGGGGCAGCCAGTATTGTGCGCATGACTATCGACGCTTGCTGCTGCAGTTTCAAATGCAATGTTCGATGAGTCGCAAAGGAAATTGCTATGAGCGCGCAGCCTACCCTTGGGGTACAACGCGCCGATGGAAAGTTTCTGGGGCACGCTCAAGAATGAACTTGTGCATCACCGGCGTTACGAAACACGCGCACAAGCAGTTTGCGAAATCACCGAGTACATCGAGATCTTTTACAACCGTCAACGACGGCATTCGAAACTCGGTTACTTGGCTCCAGCGGTGTTCGCACAGAAATGTCAACAACAGGCCGCAGCTTGATGGGGATGGCGTCCACTATTGACGACCAACCTCAATGTTGAATTGGTGGTATGGGTTCTACCGAATAGGCAACTGAAACCCCTGTGGCTATAGAGTCATTGCTATTCGCATTGAGCAAGTTACCCCCATAGTTACCCCCGCATGTTTCGCTCTGCTAGTCGTGCCTTTCAGGATTCGCCCCGGCTTAATCATCAGCAAGGGGTGCCCATCAGTTGTCATCCAGTTTCCAATCGCCGAATACCAAGTTTGACTGCCAGCGTAATGTTCTCCCGCAACTGTTCTGCCCGTTCATCGCCGATTATGCAGGCAAGAATCCTAAAACATGCGTTGCACCGCCATGCCTTATACTCTTTGCTATCGTTACCGTTTTCGACAGCAATCCTCCTTAACTCCCAAATGTCTCCATACGGTGCTACTGATGCCAACAGCATTTTCACACGGTATATACCCTCCGACGCCCCCTCCGATTTTTTCCAGAGACGAGCATAATTATCCCGGCTCAGAACCCAGCCGCCCACAGCCAGAGCAAAGATAAATGTCCCGAAATTAAAGTCAAAGTCGAATACTGTAGAGCGATCTCGAAAAACGAAATAGTCCAAAGCCAAGCCTATCGCACCAATAATCCAAAACCATTTGCTCTCACTCAATTTCTTTGCCTTCTGTACGTTTTCTTCCAACGCATGCTTCATTACAAACTGGCGCAACGCCTCATCGCAAACCGCCAAAGCTTCATCCCTTCTGCGGTAGAACTCCAATCTCTCACCCTCGGAAAGATCGGCATATTGAATAGAGTCGTTCATGGTCTTCCTTCAGTTTTTCGTATTCTAACCACGGGCGTTATGTCTTAGGTGACGAAGGAGCGTCTGGTACTCACACGCAAACCCATGACCTGCCGCCGTTGCTCATCAAGCTGTCGCTGCAATTCACGCACCTCACGCGAATAGAAGCCGTGCTTTCGCGAGTTCTGGCTTGAACGCGCTTTACCTTCCAGCGTCGTTGCGCCGGTGGAGCGCTTCCACGGTTTCCAGGTGCGAATCAATTCCGCCTGTCGTGCTCGCTCGCTTGTGGTCCAGTGCCGCATGGCTGCCCTCGCTTAATAGTTCGTTCCCGGATTTTGAAACTTCCGCGCGCGTAGGGTTGGAAGGGTCGCTGTTGTTGACTTGTTGATTGACCGCGACGTTCTGTTGCCGGATGAACGCGGTGGGTGGGTTCTTGAAATAGGCCAACGTTTCCAACGTCGCCCGGCACTGGTTTTGCGCCTTCAAGGCCAGCCGCAAGTAGCGATCAAGGTTATCCATGTGCTCCGCTTGAATTGCTCGCTTCGCCAAGTTGTTGAATACCGCGTCGAGTGCCACCGCTTGAGCCGTAAGCGTAGCCTCGGCCCCCGAAAGGTTGCC
>JANMQQ010000483.1:0-16305 GCA_031370545.1 Gammaproteobacteria bacterium | reverse complement strand
TGGGCCAGTAGCCCCATATTACCGAGACCTGTACCCTCAGCAATGTAGCGTGCGCCAAGCGCACGAAACCGTATCCCACCTGCGAACATCGTGCGCATGGCGCACGCTACGTGGTCCGAAAGCTACAGTCCTATTTGTTCCAGCGCTTCCGCCAACCGTTTCACGCCGGTGACTTCCATACCTTCCACATCATGCTTGGCCAGATTGGCGTATGGCGCGATGGCGTGTTTGAAGCCGTGTTTCGCCGCTTCACGTAACCGTTCTTGACCATTGGGCACGGGTCGAATCTCACCCGCCAAGCCGACTTCCCCAAACACCACCAGGCCATCTGGTAACGGCCGGTTGCGCAAGCTTGACAATATTGCGAGCACCACCGCGAGATCGGCGCCGGTTTCCGTGACGCGCATGCCACCAACCACGTTCACGAACACGTCTTGATCGTAAGTCGCGATGCCGCCGTGGCGATGCAATACCGCCAGCAACATCGCCAGACGATTCTGCTCCAGCCCCAACGTTACCCGGCGCGGATTGGCAATGTGGCTTTCGTCTACCAGCGCCTGCACTTCTACCAACATTGGGCGTGTGCCTTCGCGCGTCACCATAATGACGCTACCTGGCACCGGCTCCTCGTGGCGCGACAGAAAAATCGACGACGGGTTGGTCACCATGCGCAGGCCTTTCTCGGTCATCGCGAACACGCCGAGTTCGTTCACGGTACCGAAGCGGTTTTTCATCGCACGTAGCACGCGGTAGCGGCTGCCGCTGTCGCCTTCGAAATACAATACCGTGTCGACCATGTGCTCCAGCACGCGCGGGCCGGCCAAGGTGCCTTCCTTGGTCACGTGCCCGATCAGGAAAATTGCCGTGCCGCTTTGCTTGGCATAACGCACCAGCGCCGCTGTGCTTTCACGTAACTGCCCGACCGCACCGGGTGCCGATTGCAACTGCTCGGTGTACACCGTCTGCACCGAGTCAATCACCATCACCTGCGGTTTTTGCTGTTGCGCAACTTCAAGCACTTTTTCCACCTGGGTTTCGGCGAACAATTGCATGCGCGGCGCGCTTACGCCCAGGCGTTCGGCACGTGCGCTGACTTGAGCCAGCGATTCTTCGCCAGTGACATACAACGCGGGCACGTCTTGACTCAAGGCCGCAACCGCCTGCAAAACCAAAGTGGACTTGCCGATACCAGGATCACCGCCGATCAACACCACCGAACCACGCACCACACCGCCGCCCAACACCCGGTCGAATTCTTCCAACCCGGTGGACATGCGCTGCTCCGGCACTGAACCCACATCCGCCAGCGATTGCACCGTGACTGCGGTGCCGCTGTAATTGTCAAAACGTGCTCCGCGCTTGCTGCCGCTGTCCTGCTGAAGTTCCTCGACCAAGCTGTTCCACGCGCCGCAATCGGCGCACTGCCCCGCCCATTTGGGCGATTGCGCGCCGCACTGCGTACAGGAATAAACCGTTTTAGTTTTAGCCACGATGGATTTCTTTTACGTTAATTGATCGTTGAAACCGAACAGTATTCACTTCGGCGCTTCGCGGTAACGCGCCGTGTCCCAACTCAAATCGCGAAATAATTTCAAACTCTGAAACGATTCATCGGTGAAGCCCACCAGGCGCTGCGCGTAAGTATCCAGAACCCGCGCATCACGCAATAGCTCGTCGTCTTTGATGGGTGTGGCGAGCGTGCGCAGCTCCTGGGCTTGCTTACTCAGAATCGCGACGCCTTTGTACGGGCGCTTGTCACGCAAAGTCGTGGCAACTTCATCAATCACATCGGCGGTTTTCATAATCAGCAGCGAGCGCTGCACCGATTTATTCGGCTGGGTCAACGCGAGATTGGGATCGAGTGTATACACCAACGCTTTGCTGGTTTGAGCGGTTAATATCTTGTCGGACGCAGTATCGCGGTAGCGTGCAAACACGCTCACCAAGGCGGCCGAGGTCGTGTCAGCTTCTGGCGGCACGGTGACCTCGACCAGATACACCTTCTCGCGCCCTTGCTTGAGCTCGGGCACCGTCACGGTAATCTGCCGATCACGGGTAGTGTATTTATCGCTGATCCATTTGCTGCCCAGGCTCAGGCGTGGCGCAAAATTCATGGTCAAGCTCAGGTCCCTGAAGCGTGTGGCGTGCATGTTCGCGACCACATCGTCCAGCCAATGCGGCAGCAGCAATTCCTGATTGTACAAATCATAGACGCCGTCGCCGGTGCCGCTGAGTTTGGCGAGGAAGGCGATATCGGGCTTGTCGCCCATCGCCAGCACCGAAACTCCTGCGCCGCGATTGACCAAAATCTCCGCCATGTCGACCACGTTCTGTTGTTGCACGGCGGTGAGTTTGCCGTGATCACCAACCAACAGGATGAAATGATGCTTGCCGTTCTCCAACGGAACGAACAGGTATTCTTTAAGGATGGTTTCAAGCGTGTCGCCTTTCAGCTCGCTCTTCAATGCAGCGAACGGCACCTTGACCTTGGTGGGAAGAGCACCTGCGTCGACGGTTACGGTTGAACCCGCGGGCAAGCGTTGCTGCAGCGCCACTGCGGCGCTGAAAAAGTTATCGAACTTGCCCGCCATGTCGCCTGCATCATCACGCCGTGGCGACAGCACGATAAAATGTAAATGACTGACCCCGATGGCCGGAGCACGCGTCGATATGCTGACCTGCACTACACCGGTTCCGCCTTCGCGTAAAAAGAAATCGAACTGCGACAGTGCATGCACCGCGAGCGGCGCATCGACTGGAGCACCGAGATGGTGCTGATAGGCATCCAATACCAAGGCCTTATTGGTTGCCTGCCCGGGCGTGAGGCGCTCCTGCTCTAAATTGGTTTGTACAACACTCGTGGGCTTCAATTCCATGGTTGAACAGCCCGTCACGAATCCTGCTAACCAGGTTGCCGCCGCCACGCTTTGGATGACAAATTTGCCGGTAAATCTCATCAAGAAAGCTCCTGGTAAATTGTAAAGAACAGCGACTTATGGCTCCAGTGAAGTTTGTCATTTCATATAATGACGCGCCAGCACATGACAAATTGTTTGCTTAACTTTCCCTGAAACATTTTTCGCGACATGAGTCTCAGTTCATGTGGACTGCGATCTATAGGATCTAGCCTCAGTTGGTCCGCATCGGATCAGCGGAATTTAGCATGTAACCCTGGCAGCCTTGGAGATCGTTACCGTCAGGTTTATAGGTTGAAACCCTGGGTTAGGAACCCGTTTTGTAACTGGAGGCAATATGAAAATTTACCGAGTATTAGTACCTCTTCTTGGCGTGTTGGCGATGAGTACTAACGTCGCCCACGCATTTGGAAACTTTGCTGGCGCACCGGGAAGTACCCTGGATGGTATTTGCAAAGCCATGACCCCACCCAAGCTTGCACCGACTATGGCTTGTACCGACTGTCATGTCGCAAATAAAGCAACGCCCACTAACACTCCTGGCTACGCCGCTTTCCGAACAACGCCTCCAGCAGGAACGTTGGCGATGAAACAAGCGCTCTGCTTGGCAATAGTCGCTACACCGACGCCAACGCCGGTGCCAACCGCAACGCCGACACCGCGCCCGACCGCAACACCAACGCCAGTGCCCACCGCAACTCCGACGCCGCGTCCGACAGCAACTCCGACGCCGATGCCCACCGCAACTCCAACGCCGCGTCCGACTACGACGCCGACAGCAACTCCGACGCCGTTACCCACCGCAACCCCGACGCCGGTAGCAACACCTACGCCGCGTAGCCGTCCGCCGCGCAGAAGTCGCAGGGAGTCAGAGGACCACGACGATTAGGTCGTTTCGTTAATAATAAAGCCGGGGTGAGCTTTTCTCACCCCGGCTTTTTTTTTGCCCATATTTCGGCAATTGCTTCAATCTTCGACTTCTATTATCCGTACCCGTTGCGTAATTCCGCACACCAATTCATATGGGATGGTCGCAGCGCAGGATGCGATTTCTTCAACAGACAAACCCTGACCCCATAATATTGCCGGATCGCCGACCTGGGCCTGCGGCTGACTGCGCAGATCAACCGTAATCATGTCCATCGAGACGCGTCCGATCAGCGCGACACGTTGACCATTCACCAACACCGGCGTGCCGCTCACGGCATGGCGCGGATAGCCATCGCCGTATCCGAACGCCACCACACCCACCGGCATGTCTTGCGGACAAATCCAAGAGCCCCCATAACCGATGGCATCCCCTTGCCGGAATTGATTGACGGCAATCAGTTTGGATTTAATTGTCATGACCGGCTGCAAACCTTGCTGCGCGGCGGTCGTATCCGCAAACGGCGAGATGCCATACAACATCAAACCCGGACGCACCCAATCGTAATGCGTCGATGGCCAAGCCAGAATACCGGCTGAGTTCGCCATGCTGCGCGCGTTAGATTGTGCCTGGGTATAATTTTCAAAACATGCGATTTGTTGCGCGCTGGCGGTGCTGCCGCGCTCGTCGGCGCGGGCCAGATGCGTCATCACGATCACGTCGTGTGCGATGCCATTACACGCCTGCACGCGACGCAATACCTCTGGCAACTTTGCGGCTCCGAAGCCCAACCGGTGCATGCCGGTGTCGAGCTTGATCCATAGATTTAGTGGCCGGGTCCTATCCAGCGTTGCACGTTCCAGCAACTGTAATTGCACCTCGTGATGCACCACGATATCGAGACGTTGTTGTTGCACCAACTGCAATTCAGCCGCTTCAAATACGCCTTCAAGCAATACGATGCGTTGTGAAATTCCGGCCGAGCGCAGTTCCAGTGCTTCGTCGATGGACGCTACGCCGAAAGCGTCTGCACCGACCAGCCCGCGCGCGACACGCACATTGCCGTGACCATAACCATTCGCCTTGATCATCGCGACCACACGCGTGTTGGGCGCCAACTGACGAACCCGTTGCAGGTTTAGTCGTAGTGCGGAAAGGTTGATTTCCGCAGTGGCGGCACGACTCACCCGTAATCCTCGTTGTGGTAGTCACCGGAGGTGAAATTCTCGAAGCGCGTGTATTGCCCTAAAAATGTCAAGCGCGTGGTACCAATGGGGCCGTTACGTTGCTTGCTGATAATGATTTCGGCGGTGCCCTTGTCCGGGCTGTCTTCGTTGTAAACTTCGTCGCGGTAGATGAACACGATCAAGTCGGCGTCTTGTTCGATGGCGCCGGACTCACGCAAGTCCGACATCACCGGGCGTTTGTTGGGGCGTTGTTCCAGGCTGCGATTAAGCTGTGATAACGCGATCACCGGCACTTTTAATTCCTTGGCCAGCGACTTCAAGCTGCGCGAAATTTCGCTGATTTCACTGACGCGATTTTCCTTGCTGCCGCCCACCTGCATCAATTGCAGGTAGTCGATCACGATCAAACCCAGGCCGTGTTCACGCATTAACCGACGCGCGCGTGCGCGCACTTCGTTCGGCGTTAATGCGGGTGAATCGTCGATGAAAATCGGCGCGTCGGCCAACAGACTCACCGCCGAGGTCAGGCGCGGCCAGTCATCGTCAGAAAGCTTGCCGGTGCGCACGCGATGCTGGTCGATGCGGCCCAGCGACGACATCATACGCATCGCCAATTGCTCGCCGGGCATTTCCATCGAGAACACTGCGACCGGGGTTTTATTCTTGATCGCCGCGTGTTCGACAACATTCATCGCGAACGAAGTTTTGCCCATCGACGGGCGACCCGCGACGATGATCAAGTCCGACGCTTGCAGGCCGGAAGTGCGTTCGTCGAAATCGGTGTAACCGGTGGGTACGCCGGTGATCGGATTATCGAGATGAAACAAGGTGTCGATGCGGTCGACAGCTTTGACTAACAAGTCTTTCAGCGGGGAAAACCCGCGTCGGCCGCGCGCGCCCTGGTCAGCGATGTTAAACACCAGGCGCTCGGCATCATCGAGTAATTCTTCGCTGTTGCGCGCGCCTTTGTTATACACCGAGTCGCTGATTTCGGCACCGGCCTGTGCGAGTTGGCGCAGCACGGCGCGTTCGCGCACGATTTGCGCGTACGCCTTGATGTTGGCTGCCGATGGTGTGTTCTTAGCGAGCGCGCCCAGATACGGCAAGCCCCCGGCTTTGTCGAGAATGCCGACGTCCTGCATCCACTCCGACAACGTGATGACATCGAACGGTTTAGTCAGCCGACTGAGTTCGGCCACCGCCCGGAAAATCATCCGATGGTCATGACGATAAAAGTCATCCTCCGCTACTATTTCCGACACCTGATCCCAGGTTTCATTGTCAAGCATCAACCCGCCAAGCACAGACTGCTCCGCCTCAACCGAATGCGGTGCGACTTTGAACGTCTCGGCAGCGGAATCCTGAACACGATTTGAATAGGCAAGGTCTTGCATGACAACTCCAGCGGTAAGGTCAGTCACGCGAACGGGGAGTTAGTTTGGCGTAGAAGGGAATTAATATCGATTGGAAATCTTGTCCCCTTCCATCGAGTGGTAATAACGGCGGATGTAATTCATGCGGCATCTAACAACTCTTGCTACCTGGCATCCCATTTCCTGATAACCGCCGCTAAACTCGACCGATATCAAATTCTGCCGGGCGCCGTAAATCCTGAGTAAGTCGCACCCCGGAATCCAACATACGCGTCGCTTCCGGGCCGACGTAGCACACACCCATGCGCTCGAAGCGTTTTCTTATGGATTTCTTGAAGGCGTTGAAAATCGTCAGTGAGTCGGGATGCTTCGAGATCGTATCGAACTGGCCCCACAGCAACCCCTCGCCGTGCTCACCCTTATGATAGCTACTGGGTTGGTACATCACTGATCGGTCGTTCCCCTGCTGCCCGAAGAAGCCGTATTTTTCCGGCACCTGACGATTCGGCCAGTATTCCCAATGCAACGGAGCATCCTCCGGTAACACGATGAACATCACTCCGCCCAGATAATCGGGCCACTTGTTCACTCCAAACTCGGGCACATCCAACGGCGACGCATAGATACGAAAGTCCGGTTGCAGACGTGATTCATACACCACGTATTTCAGACGTAATTGTGCCGACACGTCAGCCAGCACCAACTGATAGTCGGACTTCGTGGCAAAGTGATAAACAGCGTGTCCGCGTGGCATGGATGAATTAGCCGCAGATGCCTCTACTGACCACACATAGGTTCAACAATCCCCACAGTCATCGTAGTACTCATACTCATAGTCATAGTAATAGTCCGGGTACTCTAGGTTGGATTGCTGCTCCACCTGCTGTGGCACGACGTCACTGCCGACGCCAACGTCACCAATACCCCCTGGCGTAATAAAATCCAATGCAAAGACTGCTGCGGAAGCCAAGCCTGACCAAAATCCAGCATTGCTGCCACCATCTTCGGCTTGCACACCATCCGCAGCAAGGGTAGCGGCACCTCCCGCTGCGAGCTGTCCGGCTTTAGGTTTTGGAACAAGCAGCAGCGCCTCGTCTGGTTTCAATCCTTGTATCTTCACACCATTGGCCGCTTCGCGAGCTGTCGCGGTAATGCCATCCGCATAGGTGTCCACGGTGTTAATCCGTAGCATTTCGCCAGTCTGCGGATTACGAAGCGTAATGTCCGGATAGGCGCTACCACGCGTGGTGCCTTTGACCGCAGATAAGTACTCTTCTCCTCTTCCACCTCCACCGCCAGCGATCAATTCCCACCCTTTGCCTATCCACTCCTGCGCAACTTGGATCACATGCGCTCGCGTCTCCGGGCTACCCAACCGTCCGCCATACTTGATTGCAGTACTCACCGGATCGTTTCCAGTGGGGTCCTTGTATTTAAGTGGATTATTCACAACATACGCATACCGGTTAAACGTCTGCGGATTACTACGATCCGGAACAGTACTGTCCGGCGAGATGAAGTGCATGAAGTTCGCGTTGTAGTAGCGCGCGCCGTAATTGTGCAACCCGGTCGATGCGTCGTACTCCTGACCCGTGTATTTGAAATCCAGAGTCTTGGTTCCGGTCCAGGCGCGGTCTTCACCGTAGGGATAAAACAGCGTGGCTTTGACTTCCGCACCCGTGCTGTTGCTCACCTCGTTTGAGGAACCCAAATGGTCTGAGTGGTAGTAATACACGTTGGTCGCCGCCGTACCGCCAGTCCGCTCCGCGATGCGCTCGCCGTTGGCGAAATAGTATTTGGTCACGGCGCCATTTTTGGTGCGGTAGTGCGGGAATGGATTCAAGGTGGTGATGGTGCCTTCGACTTTTTTCACGCGCTTACCGGCGTAGTCGTAGTTGTACATGCCGTAGGTTTTGGTCGCGTCGGAAACGGAAGCCAGCTTGTTGTCGTAGTTCCAAGTAAACAAGCGCTTGGCGGTGCCACACAGGCTCTGACTCATACTTCCATTGGGGTCGTAACCGTAGCTGCAAAACCCATCGCTGGTGGGTGCGTGTGCCGGATAGACAGTATAGGTGTACGTGCTACCGCGCCCAGTGAGCATGTTGCCGACGGTGTCGTAGTTGTAGCCGTAGTTGAACGCGGGCACAGCGCCGCTACTCGCCGAAATCAGTCGGTTCAATTCGTCATAACCAAAATGCTGCGTCCCGGCCTTGAGGCCATCGGTGATGTCGACGATGTTGCCGACAGCGTCGTAATTGGCGAAGGTGATATTTTGCAGGAGGGGCGTGCTGATATTACGCAGCCGGAAATTGAGCGCGCCTTTGCTCGGACTGTCGTAATAATCGAACATCGTCACCTTGCCGTTACCTGCGGTTCGATTGGTAATTTGCCCCAATGCGCTGTAGTTAACGCTGGCGATGTAATCCAGATTATAGGAATTGGAGTGCACCTTGGAAATCAGCCCCTGGCTGTTATATGTGTTTTGCACAACTTCGCCATCAGGGTAAGTCACGGTATCGACCCGACCCAAACTATCGTAGCTGGTGCGCGTCGTAAACGTGGTGGTGCCGATCACTTTGTCAGCGCGCGCTTGCCGCCCGCGTGGGTCGTAGGTGAACGTGGTCGAGCCGGTCAGATCGGTCACTTTCCACATGCGCCCGAGACGGTAGGTGCTGGCTGTGGCGTCGTCGTAATAGTTAGTAACGACTTTCCCATCGGGATAGGTTTTGGTTTTGAGGCGATTCAATGCATCGTAGGTATAGATCAGCTTCTGCGCCTTGTTATCGGTCTGCGTCAGAATGTTCCCATTGGCGTCAAAAGTATAGATCTGGCTCCCTGTGTCCGGATCGTAACTGTAGACCATGCGGCCAAGGGTATCGATTCCTGGCGCGAAGACCGGGTTGCCCGTCGTAGTGTTCTTTGCGTCGATAATCTCCGGATAATTCAAACTCGAGGTCGCACTGAAATAGTCGTAGGTGTAACTGGTCGTGCCGCCGCCTGTGGGCTCCACCACTTTGGTCAAGCGATTAAACGTATCATAGGTTTGTTTGGTGATGTAACCACGCTCATCCGTGTTGGCAATCTCAGCATTCGGCAAGTTCCAACCGGAGTAATTGGCCGTCCTGAATGTGCCGTCCAGGTTGGTAATTTTGGTCGGTCGGCCGACATCATCGTAGAGCGTGGTGGTCTTGGGTTGAGTGGGGCTTCGGGCAAATGCGCTTGAGAATGCTAAATACGGAACAGTGACAGATTCCACCCAACCGCGGTTGTTGTAGAAGGTGTCCTGCGTGATGTACTGCCCGGCCGTTGCCGCCTCGCTTTTCGTCTGGACCACGTGACCCAGGCCATCGACCGCAGTAATGCTGTCCAGCGTGCCGCCACCGATAGTTTCGCGTTTACTCACCGTGGAAGTGCTCGGCGCAGCACCCGTCATGCTATAGCCAAACACGGTTGTCGGCGCTGCCGCCGTGTCGGGCGGAAGAACGTTAGCCTTGGATCGTCCGAACACATCGTAGTAGCTGTCGCTGCGCACATTATTGACGTCAGTTGCCGTCGCAAGAAGACCTGGGTAAGCATAAGCTCCCGTCACACTCGCGGCTGTAAGGGCCGTATTGTTGACGCCCCAATAGGTGTTGGTGGTGATCTGGCACAGCGCGTTGGTCGTGCTTACCGGGAACGTCTGGTACGTTGGGTCGTAGGCGATCTTGTTGGTATAGCCGGTTGCGGCGCAGGTGTTGACTTTTGCGTCGATCACACCAATGCGATTACCAAAACTGTCGTAAGCATACTGAGTCACAGGGTTTGTTCCACCCGCAAGCCAGTGTGTTTCCCTAGTGAGGTCGCCCTTCGTCGGAGCCTGCCCGTTCGTCAGGCCGTCATAGTCAAACCACGTTTCGCTGATCTTGGTTCCCGTGGCACTGCCGATGCGAGCCTCAGTATGGGATAGACGGTTCACGACGTAGCTGGTGGGGTTGTACACGTAGTCAGTAGTTGTGACTCGCGCGGCGACATCGTCACCGGAAACCGTGACCAAGCGTGGATGACCATAAATGTCATAATTGCCATACACGGTATTCTTGGTTGCGAGACCACCACCTCTCAAGTAGCCGTTAACTAGCTCGCCAATCAAATCAACTCGAGAGACACCGTTGGATGTACTGACGGCGTAGGTATAGTTCCAGTTTGTGTCGAACGCAACTGACGATGCATTTTGATATTCACTCCCTTCGACCACCGATGCCACTCGACCTTTACGTGCGTCGTCTTGATAGAAACCTACGAGCTTAAAAGCCGTTGCCGACTTTCGTTCATAAACCGATTCGTAACCGCGAAACTCATTGTGAGGCCAAGCTTTGAACAGGCCACCGAAGAAGCTGTAGTTGGTGGTACCGGCAAGCCCCAGCCCATCATTGGTTGTTACACTACTGGACACCCAGTTTATCGTATTACCTGAGCGCAGCCGGTTATAGGCGAAGGTTATGCTTCCACCCAGCGGCGTCTGCGCCGTGTCCAAGAGGCGGTGGGTATCGCTGTAGTCCAAACGGTAGTCTCGATAGTCTCCGGGGTTCCCTTGGAGGAAATCGGGGAAGCCGTCCCCGTTCATGTCGGCGACTTCCATATAGCTGCTTCGTGTGAGATCAACGCCAGGAGACCCACCCAGGTTCACGACACTGCCCAGCACGTGATTGCCACTACCTGAATAGCCGAAGTTGGGATAGTACGAGTACGCGCCAGCCGTGCCGATCAAGTAGTCCACCAAGCCGTCGCCGTTCATATCCACCCACCGGTACCGGAAGTCTTCTTGCGTGGAATAAGGTAGTTGCGCACCGTTGGAGTCCGTGAGAGTGACTAGGGCACCTAAACTCGACCCGCCTTGGTTGGCGGCATAATAGCGGCCTGGCATGGTGGATTGTTTGAACTGAACCCCCACGACATCCGAGAAACCGTCATTGTTGAGATCCACGAGGCTGAACAAATGGGAGAATTCGAAAGCCCCCGCATAGACGCACAAAGCGGGAATTGTAGCGACTTGATTGGGGACGCTGCCTATCGTTGTGGGAGTCGGGCTGAACTGACCGCTGCCGAGATTTCGCCAATAGGTAACTACATATATTCCGGTCACAACAACCTCGTTTAGGTTGCCAGTCGGCGTGCAACTAAAGCTTGTCCTGTAGATGAACACCAAGTCCTGCAAACCATCGTTATCCATATCGGTAAACCGCACTCTTCTGTCGTTGAGCTGGATGCTCGATGGCGCTGGGCTGATTGCCACCCGGTCGGCGAACTGATTGTTTCCGAGATTTCGCCACCAGAACCACTGCCCGACGCCGGGGCTGTTGACGATATCGGGCAATCCATCCCCGTCCAGGTCAATTACGCTGGTATCGTGCACCGAAGTAATGATCTCCATCGCAGGGGCAGAAGTGGGTCCACTCCCAGAACCCAGGCCAAGAGTCGCTGTCACCCAAATGGCATCAAGAATTAACGGCGCCCAATCTGCTTTTTTTGCTTTCCGATGCTCAACCGAGATACTGCAAAGGGTAGGAAATACCGTAGGAGGGTTCGGAATGTTGATCCGCGCGCCAAAACTGTCGTTGCCGAGATTGGGGTAGTAATAATAATTGCCAGCCTGGCCAACAAGAATGTCATCGAGCCGATCATTATTCATGTCGATCTGGTAAGTGCAGTTTCTCGGGGCCGGCGGGTTCTGAATCGTTCCGCCCAAACCCTCAGCAGGATCGCCGGTCATCAACGTCTGAGAAAGTGTCAGCGCGGAGCCCTCGGCATCGACGTTGTAGGTGAAGATGGTGGCAGGCAAGGACGTCATCCCGTCGGCACCAGTCTCGGTGACCGAGGTGAGTTGAGACACTGAACGATCTGCCCGGGCAATGGGTGTACTCATGGCATAGGCCAACGTGTATTTCCGTATCAATTGCCCACCGAGCTTTACCTCGATCCGCTGAAGTAGATGGCTAAACACAATCTTGGCGCCCGTGGAATAGCTGGCCTGCGAATCGGATCGGACCACTGGGCCTGGGATGAAATCCACTACACGGCAGGACGCGAGAGCGGCCGACGTGCAGGCAAGCCCCGGCGCTTGACTATAAATAATCTGCTGGGGATACATATCGCCTTCAGCGAACTTGCTATAAGACACCGTCCAAAACATGCCATGCGTGTCGAGAACCTTGTCGAGCTTCCAACTGAAAACCTGTGCTGCATTTCCGGGGTTGCTGTGCTGCGAAGCTATGCTCTGGCCGAAAAAATATTTGGTCCCACCCTTATCGGTGACCATCCAGGAATTAGAAGTACTTACGAACTCGATACGCATGTAATTTTCTATCTGCGAGTGATAGTAATTTCCCGGATTACCAGCAAGGTCTTGCCCGGTGTAAACCAGCTTTTGGCTACTCCCAAGCTGAAGCACAAACGTATCGCCGGATGTATACGCGGGCGCACCACTATGATTCGGCCCGTGGCGCTCAATTGAACCCAAGCCGGTAATGCCCCATCCTTCTCCAAGCCAATTATTGCCAGCATCGCTGTTGTAATTGAGCGAGAGACTCGGCCCCATGCCGTTGGTTCCGGGCGGCGTAACAATTGGGATGCTATAGGTGGAGGTGCCGGTATAAAGATCAACAAACTCAGCGTGCGCTGGCAAACCGAGCAGCAGTAACACCGCGCAAGCTGCAAGTAATTTAGCCGCAGCTACATATAAACGGCGGGCGATGAAAAACTGGAATCGAGTTGAATTTGTCACGAGTCGGCACTCCCTAGCCAAGAATTTTTTGTCTTGCGTAATCCAGGGCCAAGGTTAGTCGACGATCTGCGACGCGTCAAATTGATCCGGGGACGAAAAGTATTTATTCCGTTGAGCCATAGCAAGTGCAGACGCCTCAGATTGGGGTTTTACCGGCTTACTCATGTATCCATACGGAGCAAGACCATTCCGCCACCGCTCGAAAAATCATGCGATGGTCATGACGATAAAAGTCATCCTCCGCCACAATCTCCGACACTTGGTCCCAGGTTTCATTGTCAAGCATCAACCCGCCGAGCACGGACTGCTCCGCCTCGACCGAATGCGGTGCGACTTTGAACGTCTCGGCGGCGGAATCCTGAACACGATTTGAATAAGCAAGGTCTTGCATGACAACTCCAGCAGTAAGTTCAGTCACGCGAACGGGGAGTTAGTTTGCGCAGAAGGAGGACGAACATCAACTGGCTTGTACGAGAAATTTAACACCCAAAAAAACAAACGGCGGCGGCCCTTAACGGAGCGCCGCCGCAAGCTACTGTGCGTGCGAACAATTACTCGGGAATGATGGAAACTTTTGCTTTGATGTTTACGTCGGCATGGAAATGCAGATCAATGTCAAAGTCACCAGCCACGCGAATCGGACCGGCAGGCATGCGCACTTCGTGACGCTCGACCGGCACGCCGGCTTTCGTGAAGGCATCGGCGATATCGCCAGTGCCGACCGAACCAAACAACTTATTTTCGTCACCCACTTTATGCGTGATCGACACATGCACGCTGGCGATCTGTGCGGCACGGGCCTGCGCTTGTGCCAACACTTCAGCAGCGGATTTTTCCAGCTCTGCGCGACGCGCTTCGAACTTGGCAACGTTGCTTTCCGTCGCAGGTACAGCCTTGCCTTCCGGGATTAAAAAGTTACGTCCGTAACCGTTACGCACATTGACCTTTTCGCCCAAGCCGCCCAGATTTTCTACTTTTTCCAAAAGAATGACTTGCATGACACACCTCGCACGATGAGACCGATTCGAATCGTTAAACCAATAATTTAAGTAGCATTCAAAGGCAGACCAAGAGATACGCCTTTGAATGCTACTTAAAATAACTCCTAACTTTGCGTGGGCCGCACGCGATTCCGTAACTCCACCCAGGTATCCAGCAGGCCCGCAATAGCCACCACCATGGGGACCAACATCAACACAAAATATAACGCGACCAACCAGCCTGCACTGACGCGGCGCGCTGCTACGGATGCGTGAACCACCGCCAGTCCTTGCAGCATGTACAACAACACCAGCACGATCACGATGTCTTTGCTGATCGCCGCCACTTTATCCAGCGGCAACAGACTGATCAGCATCAAGGCCAGTGCGATCATCGCCATGGTCTTGCCGAGCCGCAACTGATAAAACTCGTTGCGAAAACCACCCGGGTTGTACAACATTGCCTGCCACCAGCGCGCCAGCAACAAACTCAACACACTGCTCAACACAAACCACGCCACGACGATACCGGTCATGACATTTGCCATCTGATTCAACGCGAGGCGCCAGGTCTCGGCTTGCTCGGCATCTAAACCAGCAGTGTCCAAAATCTGCGTCTGGATCACCTTGATGACACTCTCGCGCCACCACCCTGCTGGGTCGTCGACACCGACATAAATTGCCAGTACGCCTAACGCACCCAAGCTTGCTGCCACTGCCAGCGTGATCGGCAGCGACGTGGTCTGCCGCAACACCAAGGCCAGTACAATGATCGGCAACCAAACGACTAACGCAAAAGATGCGCCGACCCCGGGATCACCCAACGCAATTCCGGCCACCGCCGAGGTCGCCAGCAACGCCCCGCCGGTAACCAACACGGTCTCGCGCCAACCGAGTCGCAGCGTCACCAACGCCACCGTCGCCGCGCTGACATAGCTGAACAATGGAAAGATCAGCGACAGCCCCATGAAGCCGACCGCCGCCGCGATGGCGTGCACGCGACCACGCATGATGTAAGACGCAAGCGCACGCATCAGTGACACTCCGTTGCCGGATGCGAAAGACTCTCGAGATTAATGTTGGTCGGTGTAAGGCAGCAACGACAGGAAACGCGCCCGCTTGATCGCCACCGACAACTGACGCTGAAACCGCGCCTTGGTACCGGTGATGCGGCTCGGCACAATTTTGCCGTTCTCGCTGATAAAACCTTTCAGCAATGCGATGTCTTTGTAGTCAATATGCTTGATGCCTTCTGCGGTGAAACGGCAGAAGCGTTTGCGACGGAAAAAACGCGGTTGTTGTTGCATGGAATATGACCTCGAATTTGGATGATAGCTTCAGCGCGATGCTTAGACCGCAGCGCCTTCAATGACTTCCTCAACGGCAGGCACGCTTTCGCTTTCGCGATAGGAGCTGCTGCTCTCACGCTCTTTATTCAGCGCGATGGGCGACGGCTCAGTGACTGGGCCATCGGTGCTGATGACCAGATTGCGCAGCACAGCATCGTTAAACCGGAAGGCGGCGCCGAGTTCGTCCAGCACCTTCTGGGTGCATTCGATATTCATCAACACGTAATGAGCTTTGTGAACTTTGGCGATGGGATAGGTCAGTTGACGACGACCCCAATCTTCGAGGCGGTGGATCTTGCCGCTGTCGGCTACGATCATAGTTCGGTAACGCTCAATCATGGCAGGCACCTGATCGCTTTGATCAGGATGAACCATAAACACGACTTCATAATGCCGCATGGAAAACACTCCTTTTGGATATGGGGTGAGCTGTCGCTCATTCCCAAAGCCTTCACCGGGTTGAAGGCAAGGTGGGCCGGAAAAGAGGCGGGATTGTAATAGATAGAGACGGAAGGCGCAAACTAGGAGGTGCCTTTCTGTTAGTCCCAAGTAGTACTGTCCGCTTTCTCCCAAGGGCACCTCTAAAAATTAGCCCAAAATTTAGCCTAAGGTGTAGTTCACCTGAATAACCTCCCGCAAAGCGAGACACGACGGATGAAGCGTAGGAAGCAACCGGGATTTTTCGATATTGAAGAACGCACGGCGAAGCTGACGGACCTGGGCGACCCGCTGGTGGGGTTGAAGGAACAGATCGACTGGGAAGCGTTCCGTCCCGAGCTGTCGCGGGTGCATGAAAAGCCGCGCAAGAGCAGCGCCGACGCCAAGCCGATCGATGTCGTGCTGATGTTCAAGGTGCTGGTGCTGCAACACCTG
>JANMQQ010000456.1:0-8377 GCA_031370545.1 Gammaproteobacteria bacterium | reverse complement strand
CCTGGGGCGACGCGGGTCGGCACGATGAGGCCCTGACGGCCTTCGACCAATTGGTGCGCCACCCCAAGCTGACGGCTGAGCCGCGTCGCCAGTGTTGACATCACATCATAACGACCGCGCAGATCACCGCTGTCGACCAGCTCCATCAACACGTCGGGATGCCGGATACAGTTTTGCGCGATGAATTCGCTGCAAACCAATGCGCGAGTGATCAGCTCGGCGCCGAGCTCGGTGACAATGTCACGCTCTCCGCAGGCATCGCGCAGTTGCTTGAGTTGCCGCGCAGCAGGTTCATTGAGTGCCGCAGGAAGGAGTGTGTCGGTCATCGCAGGTCGGCGTGGAATGCCTAAAGAAAGGGGCCGGATTTCCGATACCGCAATCAGCCCGCCCGGAGTCGATTGCGCTTATGGAATTCAAAGATTACCTCAAGTTGATGTCCACGTACGAAGCGTCCGATTTGTACCTTACGACCGGCGCCTACCCGAGCATGAAGGTGCACGGCATCATCAAGCCGGTCGAGCAAGCGACCTTGGCTGCGGGGCGTGTAAAGCAAATCGCGCTTGAGGTCATGAACGAAATCCAGGCCGCCGAATTTGAACTGAAACCAGAAATGAATCTTGCCGTCGGGCTGAGCGGTGTCGGCCGCTTTCGCGTGAATATTTTTCGCCAGCGCAATGAAATTGGCATGGTCGTGCGCCTGATCAAAACAGAAATCCCAAGCCCGGAATCGCTCGGTCTGCCGCCCATTCTAAAAAAACTGATCCTGCAAAAACGCGGGCTGATCTTGTTCATCGGTGGCACGGGGTCGGGCAAGTCGACGTCACTGGCGTCGCTGATCGACTACCGCAATTCGACCACCACGGGTCACATCATCACGATTGAAGACCCGATTGAATTTGTGCACTCGCACAAAAAATCCATCGTCAATCAGCGCGAGGTGGGTGTTGACACCAACTCCTATGAAGACGCGCTCAAAAATACGTTGCGTCAGGCGCCCGATGTTATTTTGATCGGTGAAATTCGTGATCGCGAAACCATGGAACACGCCATCGCATTTGCCGAGACCGGGCACTTGTGTATTTCAACGTTGCACGCCAACAGCTCCAATCAGGCGCTGGATCGTATTATCAATTTCTTCCCTGAGGATCGTCGCTCGCAGTTGCTGATGGATTTGTCGTTGAATATGCGCTCGTTCATTTCGCAACGTCTGGTGCGCACGGTCGATGACAAACGCGCGGTGGCGATCGAGGTTTTGCTCGGCACGCCGCTGGTGTGTGACCTTATTCTGAAAGGCGACGTGCACAAGATTAAGGAAGTGATGGATCGTTCAGAAAACATCGGCATGCAAACCTTCGACAGCGCCTTATTCAAGCTTTACAAAGCCGGTACCGTGTCGCTCGAAGAAGCGCTGCGCAACGCCGATTCGCAGAACAATTTGCGCTTGCGCATCAGCCTGGCGGAAGGCAAAGCACCTGAAGACACCAGCCTGAGTCTGGCCCCGCGCGGCGCGACCAAGGCGGCACCGACCACTCCGGAAAACACTTTCGATCTCGAATCTCTAGAGCTAGAACCCAAGCCCAAGTAGGGGCGCGATTCATCGCGCCCAGAGTCGATGGCCCGCGCTGTGCAACATTCCGCGTAACGTCAATTCAATGACCACCTTTCTGCCATGAACTATTTCGATCAAGTGCGCGCTATCGCGTACTACACGCTAGTTGAAGCGCGCCGCAACCATCTGCTGTGGGTCGTGGTGTTGACTATTTTTGCAGCGGTGGGCTTGGCCGGGTTTCTCGCCCAGGTTGCGATCACCGAAACCCAGCAGATCCAGGGAGCATTCCTCGGCGCGTTTTTGCGTTGGGCGGCGGTATTTATCGTCAGCTTGACTGTGATCACTGGGATGGTGCGTGAGTTCAACGATAAAGGCTTCGAGCTGGTGCTGTCGTTGCCGCTGCCACGCGCGGGCTATTTTCTCGGCAAGCTGAGCGGCTACATGGCAATAGCGTTGCTGATTGCGGCTTGCATGACCCTGCCGCTGCTATTGGTGGTGCCGCCCGAACACGCTGTGCTGTGGGGTGCATCGCTAGGTTGCGAATTGCTGCTGGTGTGTGCGCTGAGTTTGTTGTGCATGCTGACGCTGAATCAAACCTTGCCCGCGTTCGTCGTCGTAGCCGCTTTCTATTTATTGGCGCGTTCCATCGCTGCGATTCAACTAATGGGCCAGGGGCCGCTGGTAAATGTCGAGTCATGGTCACAGCCGGTGGTGATGTTCATTATCAAAGTCGTTGCGTTGTTGCTTCCCGATCTGGATCGCTTTACTGCGACAGATTGGCTGGTGTACCACAGCGGCACGCCGGACTTGTTAATGCCCATTTTGGGACAAAGTCTGATTTACCTGGTGCTGCTGGCGGGCGCCGGGTTGTTTGATTTGTATCGCAAGAATCTCTAACGGCTCAGCTACTCATGCGCGAGCGTTCCATACGATCCGTCCCGGTTCCAGTGCTTGTCATTTTCGCAGCGGCCCTGTCTGTGCAGCTGATGTGGAGCGCGTGGCATCCGACGGCATCAGCGACGGCGGAGCAGTTGCCTGCATCAATCGTTGATGCACATTGGCGTGCGGCGAGCTTTGGAGACCCGATCCCGCTTTCCCGGGCACTGATGTTATGGCTGCAATCTTTTGACAACGGTGCGGTAACTATTCCATTTCGAAGTCTCGACTATGCACGTGTGATTCTCTGGCTCGATACCATTCTGAATCTCGACACTAAAAGTCAATACCCGCTGCTCGCGGCCACGCGCTTGTACGCCGAAGTGTCAGACGAGCCGCGCCAGCGCCTGATGCTGGATTTCGTATACCGAAAATTTTTGGAAGACCCGGAACATCGCTGGCGCTGGTTGGCGCAGGCGGTGGTAATCGCTAAACATCGCTTGAATGACCTGCCGCTGGCGCTAAAGTTTGCGCGAGCGTTAGCCGATAACACCAACAACAATACGGCCCCATCTTGGGCGCGCCAGATGCAGATCTTCATCCATGAAGATCTAGGCGAAGTGGAAAGTGCCCGCATTCTGCTCGGCGGGTTATTGGAGAGCGGCACCATTACGGATATTAACGAACTGCGTTTTTTGAGCGAGCGGTTGCAGTCTTTAGAGCCATCGCACAACGACGTGGCCAACCCCACCAAGTAGGCGTATCTCGACAATTTAAAGTAACAGGAGAAGACATATGAAGCGGCAGCAAGCAGGGTTTACCTTGGTGGAAATCGCCATCGTGCTGGTAATTATCGGGTTGTTACTTGGCGGTGTGCTGAAGGGCCAGGAGATGATTACTAGCTCCAAGGTACGTCAGGTCATCAATGACATGAAGGCCGTGCAAACGACGTTCTATGCGTACCAGGATCGCTACCGAGCGGTTCCTGGGGATGACATTCTGGCGAGTACCCGCTTTGCCGGCGCACAGTCAGGGGGCGGTAACGGGATAATAGCGGGGCTATACCAAACCTCCGGAAGCGTGCTATCTGCGGCGACTGAAAGCGAGAATTTTTGGCAGCACGCGCGTGCCGCCGGATTTATGCAAGGTACGCCGACCAGCGGCCTACCACCGACCAGTGCTTTAGGTGGCAGGATAGGCGTACAGAATAATGCATATGGACTCGTGGGTCCCGTAGTGTGTACCAGCTTGGAATCGCAATACGCGATCAGTATTGACGCAAACCTGGACGATGGCGTCGCGACCACCGGTGATGTCCGTGCCGGAGCAGCGGGATTAACGCTGAACTTGGCAACCGGGGCAGGGCCAGCTGTTGCCTACGCGGCGCCTGTAGCTGCAAGTCCCTACGTGGTGATCTGCAAGAAACTTTAGGGTCGTTGTAATCCAACACACAAAGCCCGCCGCCAGGCGGGCTTTTTTTTCCGGTGCATTACAAGCCAAAAAACCTGCGATGCTGGCGCGCATGTCGACCACAGCCCTGCACTTCCACAATGTCACCAAGCGCTACCCACACCAGCTTGCCTTGAGCGACTTGAATCTGTCGGTGCAGGCCGGGGAATTTTTCGGCCTGGTCGGCGTGAACGGCGCCGACAAGACCACGCTGATCAAAAGTCTGCTGGATTTTTGCGACATCGACAGCGCAAGGCAAGACATTATTCTTCAGTACCCACATGCTGCACGACGTGGAGGCGCTGTGCGACCGCATCGCAATTCTGCACGGCGGTAACGTGCGCTTCGTCGGCAGTCCGCAGTCGTGCTGCGTTCAATTCGGTGCCAACAATTTGGAACAGGCGTATCTCAACTGTATTGGTGTTTAGGTTGATCGTCCTTTGATCTGCGGCCATACTTTCGCTCACCTATCTTGAGTTGATCATATCGATGACAGCGTGCCCGCCCGTTCAAAAGAAGGAACAAATTATTGCCCTGTTGCACCTCAATGAGTCGCGCATACGGGTGCTGGGAGTGAAACGTTTGGGATTGTTCGGTTCCTTCGCGCGCGGCGAACAGCGTGCCGATAGCGACGTCGATATTCTGGTTGAGTTTGAGGCAGGCTGGAAAACATTCGACCGGTTCATGACATTGTGTTTTGTGCTGGAAGAATTACTGGGTCGCCGCGTGGAGGTGGTGACAATCGAGTCGCTTAGTCCGCATGTCGGTCCGCATATCCTCGCGGAAGTTGAATATGTCCCGCTCGCCGCTTGAGTACCTGCTGCATATTTACGACGAGGCTGATTACCTGGCGTCAGCTGCGGGAGAAGCGGCGAAGCATGTACAAGTCGAAAGCACATCGCACTATTGATTCGGCCCGATGAAGTTTGAAGTCAACATTTGACTTTGAAATTGTTTAGACGCGTAAACGAAGCATCTCTTCCCCCTGCAAGGGGGAAGGTTAGGATGGGGGTGAGAAAAATACGGTGTGCTTGCACACCCCCATCCCAGCCTTCCCCCTTGCAGGGGGAAGGAGCCCTGATCATCGCGCCAGACAATAGAAAGTTCCGTCAAGAAGAATTCCGCACCTACAACTTCAAACTTCATCAGGCCGTATCAATAAGTTTCGTGTAGGAGCGGCGCTCCTACACGGATTCCTCGTCGTCATCTTCCGTGTCGCCCATTCCCAGTTCTTTGATTTTGCGTGTTAGGGTGTTGCGGCCCCAGCCGAGCAAAATCGCTGCGTCCTGGCGACGGCCGCCGGTGTGTTTGAGGGCGGACTCGATCATCAAGCGTTCGAAGCGCGGGATGGCGTCATTTAGCAGTGCGCGTTCGCCGGATGCCAAGCGGCGGTCGGCCCAGCGGCGCAGTGCGGTTTCCCAGTCTTCACTACTGCCTGCGGTGGGCGCTTCGGCGAGCAGCTCCGGCGGCAAATCTTCTTTTTGCACCGTTTTACTGGGTGACATGACGGTGAGCCAGCGACAGGTGTTTTCCAACTGGCGCACATTGCCGGGCCAATCCAGCATGGCGAGAAATTTTTCGGTTTCCGGCGAGATGACTTTGGGCTCGACATTTAACTCGGTTGCTGCGGCTGCCAGAAAATGTCGCAGCAACAGCGGCACGTCTTCGCGCCGTTCACGCATCGGTGGCACGTGAATGCGGATGACGTTGAGTCGGTGGAATAAATCTTCGCGGAATCGGCCTTCCTTCACGCGCTGTTCGAGATTTTGATGTGTCGCCGCGATGATGCGAACGTCGACTTTTATCGGCAGGTGTCCACCGACGCGATAAAACTCGCCGTCGGCCAGCACGCGCAGCAGGCGGGTTTGCAACTCGGCGGGCATGTCGCCGATTTCATCCAGGAATAATGTTCCGCCGTCGGCTTGTTCAAAGCGTCCGCGGCGCATGTTTTGTGCACCGGTGAAGGCGCCACGTTCATGGCCGAACAATTCTGATTCCAGCAAGTCGCGCGGAATCGCAGCCGTGTTGAGCGCAATGAACGGTTGCGCCGCACGCGGGCTGTGGCGATGTAACGCCAGCGCGACCAACTCTTTGCCGGTGCCGGATTCACCGTTGATGAGCACGGTGATTTTGGAGCGCGACAAGCGGCCAATGGCGCGAAACACTTCCTGCATTGAAGGCGCTTCGCCGATGATTTCTGGTGTGGCCACTTGGCTGCGTTGGACTTCGCCGGTCTGTCGATTGCGCGCGTGCTGCACCGCGCGCCGCACCAATTCAACAGCATCGTCGATATCAAATGGCTTGGGCAGGTATTCGAAAGCACCGCCCTGGTAGGCCGAAACGGCGCTATCGAGATCAGAGTGCGCGGTCATGATAATTACCGGCAAATCGGGAAAGCGCGCGCCGATATTTTTGAGCAGGGTGATGCCGTCAACACCTGGCATGCGGATGTCAGTGACGATGGCATCCGGCGCGCTGCGCTCGATGGATTCAAGTACATTGGTCGCGCTCGGAAATGCCGTTACATCCATATCGGCTTGCTGTAAGGCTTTTTCCAGCACCCAGCGGATGGAGCGGTCATCGTCGATGACCCAGATGTGTTCTTTGTTATTCATGGCCAATCCTTTGTTAGTGGTGTAACGGCAACAACAAAGTGAAGCGCGTATTGCCCGGTTCGCTCGCGCATTCAATTAAGCCGCCATGTTGGTTGATGATTGATTGCGCAATCGACAGGCCCAGGCCCGTGCCGTCCGGTCGGCCGGTGACCATCGGGTAAAAAATACTTTCCATCATGTCCGGCGCAATGCCCGGACCATTGTCAACAACGTCGACCTTGACCACGAGCTTGTGGCGCAACTGCCCGATGGTGTATTGCCGCAGCGTACGTGAACGCAGCAGGATTTCGCCGCGCTCGCCGACCGCCTGAGCCGCGTTGCGCACCAGGTTGAGCACGGCCTGAATGAGCTGGTCAGGGTCGGCGACCAGGTCCGGAATGCTGGGATCGTAGTCGCGTACCAGTCGCACCTGTGCGGGAACTTCCGCGCTCACCAGTTGACGCACGCGTTCCAAAATCTGGTGAATGCTGATGGTGCTTTTTTTCGGAATAGTATTCGGGCCCAACATGCGATCAACCAGATTTTGCAGCCGGTCCGCCTCGCCGATGATCACTTCGGTGTATTCCTTAAGCAGCGGGTCGCCGAGCTCGCGTTCTAACAGTTGGGCGGCGCCACGTAGACCGCCGAGCGGGTTTTTGATTTCATGCGCGAGTCCACGCGTGAGGGCGCGCGACACGCTTTGTTGCGCGATGATGTTTTCCTCGCGCGTGATGCGCAGTTGCCGGTCCAGTTGCATGAGCTCAACCAGCAGGCCCGCGCCCAATTGTGGCTCGCTGACGGGGGTGACAATGGTGTCAAGCGTGCTGACTTTGCCGCCGTGAAACGTGATCAATACTTCACGCTCGGTAAAGCCATGTCCGGATTTCAGCGCACGCTCAAGCCCGTGCAGGATGTGATCCGCACCTGCGAACAGATCGCGCGCCTGCATGCCATGCAGGCGGCGTGCGCTGACCGCAAATAACATCTCACCGGCGGGATTAATAAATTGCAGGTTCAGTTGCGCGTCGAACCACAACACCGCCGTGGTGAGGTGTTCAAGCAGGTGTCGGTGCAGCTCGGGCGGTGGGGTATTACGCAGCATGAGTATGTTTAGCAAAAACCAATCCAAGCGGAGGAAGCTTTGTGCGTTATGCGCTAAATTCCATCCTACGGCGCAAAAATAGGGCATTTAGGTGCGCAAACACGGTTGTAAGTGGAGCATGCGTACAGTGCAGCTCGCACCACCGCCGTCCAAGGTAATCGAAAAGCCTCAGAGGTGCACCAAGCCAGTGCGGGGGATTTATTCCCATATGGAGGAAGCGGGAAAAGTTGTTCTCCCCTCCTCACGTTCGAGGAGGGGTGGACGCGCAGCGGACGGGGTGGTCCGGTCAGCGTGCTACGAACGGTCAAGCTCTGCTTCCACCGCACCCAACCACCCCACCCCGGCAACGGCTCCTGCGTTGCTCTACCTTCCGCCATCCATGGCGGTCGCCTGCGGGGCGCACATGGATGTGCAAGTGCCGTGAAGCGCATGGATGCGCGCGAGCGGCCTTGAAAATAAGGCGGAGAGGAATTCGGTTCTGCTATTTGCCTTTGCGTGCCGCGCCGGTTGAGCCGCGGTGGAGTTGGAAATTGATCTCGGCGGATTCCTTCAATACGTGCCCAGTGGCATCGGTGACTTGCACTTTCAACGCGTGCGCACCGCGCTCCACGTCTTTTAGCGCGATTTCACCCGCTTGCCCTTCAGCAGCAGGTTTTTGATCCAGGCGTGCGATTAATTTGTGCCCGCTTTTAGTGTCAAGTTGCGGCGCCAAAGTTATTTTTACGATGACGGTTCCGCTGTTGTCGCGCAGCGCTTCATTATTCACCGGGCTGGCGATGGCGAGCGCAGTGTAGAGGGTGGCAGTCG
>JANMQQ010000434.1:0-12463 GCA_031370545.1 Gammaproteobacteria bacterium | reverse complement strand
CCGGGTGAGGTAGCGCGGCCGCTCCGTGCGATATCTTCCTCAGCACTCAGCACTCAGCACTCAGCACTCAGCACTCAGCACTCAGCCCGAGGCGCCGCAGCGTGTTACGCCCGCGAGTCGATCGTCCTCCACGATTGCAGCGAAACCGGGTCCAGCGTCGCCCGCGTCACCAGTTCACGGCGCACTGCCTTCCGAGCCAGGAGCCGCTTCTGGACGCTGCCATCCCGTGCCCATTTCGGGCGCACCGCGCACGCTGGAGTTATTGATGTTAGGGGTTCGATCAATGATGGCTTGGGAACTTCCACACCGATTCCGGCGCGACTTCTATTTGAGTTTTTCCTGCGAGCGGTACAGCTTGAGCTCGAACGGCTCGCGGCTGGTAACGTCACGACAATGACTGCGGCAACCGGGTTTACATCCCTGCTGTCACGTCCTGACACGCCTTGAACAATTATGGCCGAAACCTGGGCTATCAAACGAACGTGATACGTATAGGCGCGGAGTAAGGAATTGCGCCGTCGCTCTAAATTCAATCGGGGAATGAGTACTGCGGGAAATCCGCAACGCACAAATTTTGCGTTGCGGATTTTAAATCTAAATAGTTGGTGCCGACGGAGAGACTCGAACTCTCACAGCTTACGCCACTACCACCTCAAGATAGCGTGTCTACCAATTCCACCACGTCGGCAAAAAACATTGTGAGCGCTTTATTTGTCTTGCCTGGGCGCTTCAGGAGCGGGCACTGCGGGTGCGTCGCTGCTCTTTTTTAATTGTTGCGAAAGCTGGTTCACTAATTCTTGTTCGTTCGCCGCTTTGGCTTTATCGGCTGGCGCTGGGGTAGCAGATTGAGCGGCTCGTTCAATCACGCTCTGGCGCTTTGGGGCGGCGGTGACGAAATAAGCCAACGACAAACTTGTGACGAAGAACAACACCGCCAACACGGCGGTGCTGCGACTCAAAAAGTTAGCCGAGCCGCGCGCGCCAAACACGGTATTGGATGCGCCGCTACCAAACGCCGCGCCGATATCCGCGCCTTTACCTTGCTGTAACAACACCAGCCCGATCAAGCCGAGCGCGACTAGAATATGTACTACCCACAACGCGATTTCCATTACCAACCCCTGTGCTTCAAAGCGCGAACTTTAACCGGCCGCTTTGCAAATGGCTAAAAATTCGTCCGCCTTTAACGATGCGCCGCCAATCAGGCCACCGTCGACGTCGGACATGTTAAAAATCTCAGCGGCATTGGATGCCTTCACGCTGCCGCCGTATAAAATTTGAATCTTATCGGCAATCGCCGCGTCGAGTTTGCGTAACCGTGCGCGGATGAATGCATGGACATCTTGTGCCTGCTGGGGAGAAGCCGTGCGACCGGTGCCGATGGCCCAGACGGGTTCGTAGGCGATGACCGCGTGCGCGAAACTCGCAACGCCGCTGCTGCTCAACACAGCATCCAACTGTCGCGCGACGACGCTTTCGGTTGCGCCTGATTCGCGTTCTTCCAATAATTCGCCGACACATAAAATCGGAATCAATTTGGCTTGCAGGGCGGCCGCATATTTTTTTGCCACCAACGCGTCGGACTCACCGTAGATTGCGCGCCGCTCAGAGTGCCCGACAATGACATATTTGCAAGCGAAGTCAGTGAGCATGTCGGCGGAGACTTCACCGGTAAACGCGCCGGATTTTTCGTGACTTAAATTCTGCGCGCCCCAAGCGACCACACCACCCGCGAGTTGTGTCTGCACTTGCGCCAGATATATAAACGGCGGACACACCGCAACTTCTGCGCTGCGCACCGCGCTCATGCCGCTTTGAATACCGTCCAACAACGCTGCTACGCTGCTGCGCGAGCCGTGCATTTTCCAATTTCCGGCGATCAAGGGCCGACGCATGTGCTTCTCCTTCCGATGCCCGTCAAAAAGCAGTCGGGAAGCTTACAAGTCCCGTGACGAAAAATCAATTTGGGATTAGAACCGTTGCGCACTTTTATTGCGGACCCATGCGCGGTGAGGCAAGTGAACTATCATTAAAGTTCGTTTAAGTTACTGTCGATAGCTTGCACGCGGACTTTTCATAAAAACGACAGAGCGAATTCAACGTACTCGACCCCTCCCCCAACCTCCATTCGAGAACAACAACATGAAGAGTCTATTTTGCGCCGCGCTCATATCACTCGTGTTAAGCGGATGTGCCGAATTGCAAACCCTGTATCAACCGCCCCAGGCCTGGGAACGTGATTTGCTGGCGCGCGATAAAATGTCAATTGGCGGCAATGCCGTCGAAGCCGGTACCGACGATCACATCTTTTTTAGTAAAGAAGCTTCTAGCATCGGACGCAACATTGGTGGCGGAGGTTGCGGATGCAACTGACCCGAAAAAAAACCATCGCCGATGCACTCGCAGTCGCGACCTGCTCCCTGCTTGCACAGACCACACAAAATGCCTATGCGATTGATGAAGACGTTGATCTGGATTTGAGCTTTCTGGAATACCACGAAAATCACCGCGTGCGCGTGCGCGAGATGGACGTCGGCGCTAAATGGATTTACGACGAAGACAATATTTTTTCCGGCAAGATCATCACGGATGCGATTACGGGTTCGACCCCGAGCGGTGCACTGACGCCGCCCTCCAAGACCGCAACACTCACTTCTCCATCTGGTGTTTCAGGTGCCTCTGGTTCGGGTGGCAGTAGCGGACTGCAAATTCGACCGCTCGAAGGATTCGTTGATCGGCGCGTCGCACTCGGAGCAAATTGGGAGCGCACCTATAACCGAATTTATCGCTCCAACGTCAGCGCAATTTTCTCTAACGAAGATGACTACCAGTCATACGGTGGCAGTGCGACATTTTCCTACGACCTCAACCAAAAACTGACAACACTGGAAGCGGGCATCGGCTATTCCTACGATTTTGTTGGCTCGGTGGTCGGCGTACACAAAGAACTCGGTAACCTCGCCAATGACAAGCCGGGCGACTACAACGACGGCGAAAAAGAAGTCTTCGATTGGGGTCTGAGCGTGACACAAATCCTGACGCGCCGCTCAGTCGTAAAAGTGGGCTACAGTAGCGGGTCGGTGCAGGGCTATTTGTCGGACCCATATAAAGTCATCACCATGGTCGGCGGTGCCAAGCCCTCCGATTTTAACTACTTCCACGAAAAGCGACCCAACTCGCGTTCACGCAGCAGTCTGAATTTCGACTTCAATCAGGAACGTGAAGACAACGATGTGGTAAATGTCTACTACCGCTACTATTGGGATAGCTGGGGCGTCAACTCGCACACCGTCGATGCGCGTTACCGGCATGAATTGGGCAACACGCGCTATATTCAACCCCACGTGCGCGTCTACCGCCAGAGCGCAGCTAATTTTTTTACACCTTACCTGCAAGCCACCAGCACCGATCTCGAGGCTGATCTGCCCAACTACGCCAGTGCGGATAACCGCCTCGACGCCATGGTCAGCTACACCTTGGGCGTCAAATACGGCTTGTCCGGCAGCCTAGGAAAATTTTTCGCGCGCTTCGAAATGATGCGACAGATCGGCAGTAAAGGTGACTACCGCAACCTCACTGCTGAAATGTTGCAGTTCGTTTGGACTTTGGATTTTAAGAAGTAAAGCTACGAGCAATACAAAAGCCCTCCTTACCCAAAACTACCTGTCAAATTATGGCACCTAATGGCATTGTCGCTAAACGATTTAGATGAAATATACGGCAGTATACGACCATTTGCTAACCACCTTTTGAGTCCACAAACTGAAAAGCCCGTCCACAATTTGTAGACGGGCTTTGTCGAATCTGAACAACCTACATTGAGTTAGCCGTCGATCGGGCCGTATCCGTTCGGAGCCAGCATCGGATCGGACGTGAGTACATTCGGATTCTGCACACCGAAATATTTGTATACCGTTGCAGCGATGGAATACGGCTGGAATGTTCGTGCATCTTTGGCCAGGTCAGGAGTGGTATACAAACGGTTGTCATTGCCGCTGCCGATCACTTTGGTCGTGCCCACAACTTGCCCTAATGTGCGACCTGAAATCCCAGAGCCACCTAAGGTGTAAAGGTTCATATTGTTGCCATGATCCCAACCCATTGAGCCATTCAGATTTACGTTACGACCGAATTCACCGAACACGTTGATTACCACATCATTGCGGGCACTGTTGACATCAGCCACACCGCCAGTGGCTGTCCCAGCGCGTAACAGGCGCACCGCATTGCGCAAGTCACTCATTAAAGTCTGCATGCGTTGTTCGTATTTAACGATCGAGTTGTCATGATCATCCCAACCACCCAAGCCGCCAGTGCTCAAGGTAATAAAACGTGTATCTTTATTAACTAATGCAAACAGTACCGCGTTGCGTAGCGTGGCTCCAAAACCACTGCTAAAACTCAGCGATCCTTGTTTGATCGCTGTGGTATTGGCACCGAGGCTGTCCTGCAGAAAAAAACTGGTATCGGCAGTATTTTGTACGTTGTTATTGTTGAGAGTACCGAATGCACCGCTGGCGTCCGCAGCAGGCATTCTTCCAACCAGATTATTGAACGTCGCGTCAAACTTTACATTTAAGTCGGCGCGCCTACCAAACGCACTGACGTATCGTCCATAGCTCGGTGAATAACTTCCAGACACCGTGTCAGCCAGCTGTCCGAGCACCGTACTGCACGCTTGAGTTTTTCCATCCACAACGCAGTCAGGCGCAGAGCTGGAATTGTCGTTGAAAGCGCGCGCGTAACCGTAGGGATTTTTCAAATCGCTGCTTATGCTCACCGCACGCAACTGCGGCGGCAGGCTGATATCACCCAGATCGTACGATACGGGTTGGCTCTCGAAGGTTACAAACGGCATGATGGGTTGCTTGGTGGGGTCGGGATTTTCGAATTTGTCCGCCATTTTCACTCGCAAAATCGCGGCCAGCGTTGTGCCGATACCGGGCGTATTCATCGTTGCTAGTCCACCAGTTTGGGCTGTAAAAATACTTTCGCGATGTGCCTTCGTATCACCTTCAACGCGATTAATGGTGCGATATATCGACATTTGATTGCTAGCAATCAGATCTTCCATGATCAAACCACCGGCATTTTTCCATAACGAATTACCCGTAATCTGGCCGGTATTGTCCGCACGTTTAAATGTCTGGGTAATGTCGGGACGCGCTACTTTATAATCATTTTGCGACATGCCCTTCGAACCCTTTGCACCGGTAATGTCCTCAATATTTAATAAATTGGCCGCCAATTCCGAAGGGCCGCCGTACATGTAGATATTTATGACAGTTGGCAACGAAGCGGGCGCAATGAAATCTATCTCGCCGTTAACAATCGCCCGCGCGTTGCGCAGTTCACGCGTGGAAAAATTCGCTGCAAAACCTTGTTTTGCAAGAAAGGGCGGAATGGTCACGGACGCACCCATCAAACCCAGCGCTTTAATTAAATCTCGTCGGTTCATGGCGTACTCCCCTTAGTTCACAGCGTTATAGAAATAAGATTCAGGCAAGCGCGACAGGTAGTCCATCACGACCATGGCACGAAGGTATAGGTTGCCTTCAGAAAAATAGTTCATACATCCAGACGCGCTTGGCTTTAGGCAATCAATGCTGCTTGAGGTACCGGGCGTGCGCGCAGTGTTGATTACTTGAGTAAGCACCGATGCTTCGTCTGCACTTGGGGCGCGCCCTAATACCGAGATAAACATGTAGGTAACGAAATCCGCAGTCGACAGCTTGTTCACATCTGAAGTCAACTCCGGACCCCAACCCTGACGTGGATCCGCAGTGGGATCAAAGTCGGGGTCACTGGGTAACTTTGCGTCGCTCGGAATTAACACGGCACTGCGTAGTCCATTTTGTTGATACGACGTCGCCAGCACATCAGATGGCACCGTCGGCCAACGACCCAGCTTCAAGCTAAAAGCTGGTTGATACATTCTCGGCAATGACGCATTGATGTTGGAGCTGACCTGATCAGTATTGATTTCATTGAAGAACGAGCTGTAGGACCGCCAATGCACCCGAGCGGCGACGTTGAGATAACTTTCTTCAAACCACTTTGGACGCTCCATCTTCAGCAAAAACTCCTTCGAGAACAGAATCGCCAGGAACAGATCCTTGAATGTGCTCGGATTCGATGCCGCAATATCGCGCGCCAGGTTGGAGCGAATATCCGCGTCGTACTCAACGCCAAACATGTGGTCGATCAACACGGTGGTGACGCGCGGTATTACTAGTGGATGGTTGGAGATCGCTGCGAAAACCTCATCGCAAGTTGTTACGTAATAACTGTCGAGAATCAGCTGGGGCTCGGTGTTTTCATTTGGCCCCTTCATCAACTTATAGTCATGTGCATCATCGCTCAATGACCAGTTTTGGCATGCCTTAGAAGCTCTAGGCACGTCCGCATCACGATCAAACAGGCCAAGATAAATCTCGATCATCTCGCGTGTATTGTCCTCGGGTGACCGGAAGCGCTTCCAGTTCGACTCAGACTTTTCATGCGCCAAAATAATTGAGCGAATCGGGGTATCGTCCTTCAACGCATTTACCAGATTTTCGTAAAGCGTTTGCACATCAATGGGATCAACCGAGTCAATTTCCTCGGCCGGTGAGAACATGATGGTGTTAACCAATTTGTAGGCCATCCAGCGAGAGAAAAAGTCATCGCTCAGCGGCAGCTCATGAAGATAGGCAAGCGGATATTGCAGCTGCTTGTTATTTGCGTTAAATGAGTATTTCCCAACAATTTTCCGGCTTACGCTTCCCTCGATCAGATCAACAACCTCGTTCTTGCTGCGAGCACGCGAAGTCGCGTCATTCGACAATGGGATTTTGGTCGGCGTCCGCTTCAACTCCTCAGCTGTCGGGTCCGCAGGCAACGGCGTATCCAGACTCTTCCGCACTTTGCCGATCAAATTGCTGTATTTGCTATTCACTGCCAGCTTGCTGGTGTCCGCGCCTATGCTGCCTGCGACAAAAAAGTCATTAGCTGGCACTCCAGTAAACAATGCGCTGGTGAGTTTATTGGCTACCTGATATTGCTGCAACGGCGTGAGCGCGGCATACGAGGCGGAGTCCAGTTGTGCGGCGCTGCCTTTCAGGCTGTCTTTACCCGTGGGTGTGGGCGAACCCGGTGAACATGCTGCCACGCCCAAAACGATGCTCGCCGACACAACCAGATTGAATTTCTTTTTCATATCTTCTCCCCGCTAACTTTCATGAGCTGCCGAATTAAACGCGGCGACTAAAATTTTTCCGTGCGCGATAGTGGTTACAACATCTTAATAAAATCTTAACCGACCTCAGTCGGCTGCGATGCGTCATTTATACATTGGCACTCAGCGGAAAACCGGTACCACCGATCAATCAAGTTGTGACCATTTCAGCATTCTTTGTTCTATTTGTTCGGAACGTGACGGATTTGGATGGATGTTGTGAAGGAGCGCAGGCTTGACAGCAAGGCAGGAGCTTGGACTTTACATAAAGTAGCGTGCGCATAGCGCACGCTACTTAGATTGAGGAAGGAAAAACACTATGCCAAACTTTTACTGACGATCTCAAATACGTCTTTGGATAGCCCGTCATGATCGCGCAGCCGTTCGAGCTGTTGCTTCATCAAGACCTGGCGCCCAGCATCGTAGCGTCGCCACGCAGTGAAGGCGCTGACTAAACGCGCAGCGACTTGTGGATTCATCGCGTTCAATGCGATCACGTAGTCGCCGAGCAACGCGTAACCCACCCCGCTGCGTTCGTGAAAACGCACGTGATTACCGTGGGCAAAAGCTCCGATTACCGCACGCATGCGGTTCGGGTTCTTGATATTAAATGCGGGATGTTGGGTCAGCGCGATAACGCGTTGCAACGTATCCGCGCGACGGCTGGTAGATTGAATTGAAAACCATTTATCGAGCACCAGATTGTCGTCTTTCCATTGCGCGTAGAACTCGGCAAGCGCAGCGTCGCCTTCAGGACCTTCGCTGTTGATTAAAAACACCAACGCGGTTACGACGTCGGTCATGTTGTTCCCAGTGCGAAACTGCTCAACACAACTACGGCGAATGCCGACATCATCCAGCTCCATCAAATAACCCAACGCGGTGTTCTTCAATGCACGTCGTGCCATCGCAACGGCGTCGATGCTGTACTCGCCGACATCGCGGTTCGTTGTAAACACCCGCCGCCACACATCGCGCAGTTCCGTCGCCAGAGTTCGGCGCACAAACCGGCAGGCGTCATGAATTGCGTCTGGATCGACCACCGCCATGAACTCGGCAATGTAGGTCTCTGCAGGCAACGACAAGGCCTGGGCCACCAAGGCTGGATCGAGCTGCGTATCTTCGAGCATGTGACGCACGGCGCGCACATAGGCAGCGTTCAGTTCCAGAGCTTGTCTTGTTTGCACGCGCTCAACCAGCTTCAAAATAATCCGCACCGCTAACTGCTGGCTGGCTTCCCAGCGATTAAACAAATCGCTGTCGTGCGCCATCAGGAAACAACGCTCGGCTTCGCTCAGATCAACTTCGATTTTTACCGGTGCGGAAAACCCGCGCAGCAACGACGGTACTGGCGATTGGGGAATATTGATGAAGGTGTAGCGCTCTTCCGCCTTGCGAACTTGCAGCACGCGCGTCGTACCGGTCGGCACGATCTCGCCCGCCAGTTGCAATGGCAGATCCCTGCCATCGGCAGCCAGTAATCCCAATGCGAGCGGCACATGAAACAACTGTTTGACCGGTTGCCCAGGCGTGGCTGGACAGCGTTGCCGCACGGTCAATGTACAGGTGCGCGCGACCGCATCGTAGTGACGCTCAACTCGCAATTCCGGCGTACCCGCCTGGCTGTACCAGCGTTTGAATTGTGTGAGATCGGTCGCGCTCGCGTCTTCCAGCGCGCGCACAAAGTCGTCGGTCGTGACCGCCTGCCCATCGTGGCGCGCGAAATATAAATCGGTGCCCGCGCGAAACTTCTGCGCACCGATGATGGCGCGCATCATGCGAATCAACTCCGCGCCTTTGTTGTACACCGTCATGGTGTAGAAGTTGTTGATCTCGACGTAAGACTCCGGCCGCACCGGAGGCGCCATCGGCCCGGCATCTTCGCGATACTGATTGGTGCGCAACGCGTTCACGTCGGCGATGCGCTTCACCGCGCGCGAGCTCATATCCGCGCTGAACTCCTGGTCACGAAATACCGTAAAGCCTTCTTTGAGGCTCAACTGAAACCAGTCACGACAGGTCACGCGGTTGCCCGACCAGTTATGAAAATACTCGTGGCCAATGATGCTCTCGATGGCTTGATAATCGCCGTCGGTCGCTGATTGCGGTTTGGCCAACACGTAGCGCGAATTGAAAACATTCAGCCCCTTGTTTTCCATCGCGCCCATGTTGAAGTCGTCAACAGCAACGATCATGTAAATGTCGAGATCGTACTCCCGACCGAAGGTTTCTTCGTCCCATTGCATCGCTTTCTGCAGCGAACGCAACGCGTGTTCACATTGCGTGGCATTGTGATGTTGCACAAATACCTGTAACACCACGCGCCGACCCGAACGGGTAATGAACTGATCTTCGACGCAGGCCAAGTCGCCTGCCACCATCGCGAACAGATAACACGGCTTGGGAAACGGATCTTGCCAGCGCGCCCAATGTGTACCCTCCTCGCCGGTGCCGCGCGCGACGCAATTACCGTTGGATAGCAACACCGGATACTTGGCCTGCTCGCCACTGATCGTGACGGTGTAACGCGCCAACACGTCGGGCCGATCTAAAAAATAAGTGATCTTGCGAAAACCTTGCGCCTCGCACTGGGTGCAGAAATTGCCGCTGGATTTGTACAGTCCTTCCAGCGACGTATTGTCTTGCGGGCGCAGCACCGTAACGATTTCAAGCAGAAATACTTCTGGCACCCGCGCGATGGTAAGACGGTCTGCTTCTACCACAAATTCTGCAGCTGATAACACCCGACCCTCGAGCGTGATGGACTCAAGTTCGAAGCCATGGCCATTCAGCACCAAAGGTGCATTTGCAGCCGTGGTCGGCGCGCGGCGCATCTGCAATTGCGCACGAACGCGCGTGTGCTGTTCGCCAAGATCAAAACGTAAATCGACCGTGTCGATGAGAAATTCTGGCGCGCGATAGTCTTTAAGGTAGATCGCGCGCGGCGCGGAGTCGTGACGGACATCAGACATGGGAGCGTGATTCCTGAAGTGTGTGCATTGGACTCATGTTACCAATATAGCAATGAATCGCGAGTTCAGTTTTATATGACGGCATGCAACAATGCGCCGCCATGTTCATCGAATTTCATCGCAACCTGATTGCCGATCACGCGCGCAACGCCGCGTTTTATCGCGCGTTGCAGCAGGTGATTGTCCCCGGTAAAACCACCGTCGCTGATCTTGGCTCCGGTACCGGCTTGCTGGGTTTCTATGCATTGCAGTTGGGTGCCAAAGATGTGTATTTCTACGAGTACTCACCGGCATTAAAATTGAGTCAGAAAATCGCGCGCCACAACGGACTGCGTCGCGGGCATTTCATCCATCAGCATTCACGGCAGGTAGAAAAGCCAGTGCCCGTGGATGTAGTGGTGTCGGAAACCCTCGGCAACTACGCCTACGAAGAGAACATCATTGAGACACTGGCGGATGCCCGCCGGTTCCTCAAACCTGGCGGCACATTCATTCCACAACAGATCGCGCAGTTTGTCGCGCCGGTAATCTCACCTCGGGTTTATCAGGAGCTGAGCGTGTGGGACGACGTAGGCGCCCAGCTTGACTTCAGCCTCGCCAAAGAAATGAGCGTCAACAATCTCTATGTGCGCCTGCTCAAACCTGAAGAACTACTCGATGCGGGTAACAGCGCCAAACGTTGGGATGCGGTCGATCTGCGCAAAAAAAACGGCAGCGTGCGGCGCGGCAACGCGCATTGGACGCTCACCGGCGATTTGACGCTCTACGGTTTTGCATTGTGGTGGGAGTGCGAGTTACTGCCTGAGATTATGCTGTCGACCAGCCCACTTGCGCCACGCAGCCACTGGGAACAACTGTATTGTCCGGCGCGCACGCCGATCCAGGCATACGCCGGTGACGAACTCTCCATTGCACTAACATCCGACTCACGTTTTGAAGTCGGCGCCAGCGTAAAATGGGACGTGAGTTTGAAATCGAAAACAACCGGCACCGTGACGACGCAGTCACTCGACATGAAACACGGTGACACGGGTTAATTAAACACACACCGACTTGAAACGGTGGTTAAAAATTCGGCTCGACAAGGACAGTCACCGCCATGCCCATCGCAAATTATCTCGCCTATTGGAGAGCCTCGTTGGCCGATGCCATCTTGATGGCCCCGAGGGACAGCGATGTCGAGCAAGCCGTTAGGATCTCTGACTGGAACATTTCCAATGGGCACGTTCCCGAGGCTTACGCCAAAATTCTATGGAATAAAGTCAAGATACTCAACCCGAAACATGATGACAATCTGCCCGTCACAGTCACGCTGATGCCGCTAGTGCTCACCGCACCCGTATCTTCCGGGGTGCGTATGTCCAGTGAGCGAGCATTTTATCCCGTCACCCAAATCCAGACCCTTATGGAGAAGAGCGGGCGGATCATCATGCCGCGCGACGGCATTCGCCCCTGTCTGTCGAGAGATTTCCTGGCACCGACGCTTTCCGACCTTGCGGTGGCGGAAATGAGCGAGCTCGACGAGCTGTACACGGTCTATCCAGACAAATTTAACGACTGGGGTTCAGTGATCGAGTTTACGTCGAAACTCAAAACGCTCGCGCACTGGGACTCAACGCAATTCAATCCCATCCCCGAAGTACTTGTGCTCGTTTCCGACCTGCGCCTCCCGGCAAACTACCTCATCCAGATGTATGACTGGATGAGCGCGCATAAAAGCCAACCCGAGATACTCGCGCGTCTGCTTGCCGATCCGCCGCCGTTGGGCGCGATTCCTTCCAGATTGGATCCGGCCCTGGCGAAGTGCCACGTCGGACAAATGGGTGGGAAGTATTGGTTGTCCGAATCACAGCGGCACGCGCTTACCGTGTTTCTCGCCGACCCTGCCGATGCGGTGCTTGCCATCAACGGTCCACCGGGAACGGGAAAAACAACGCTGCTGCAATCCATCGTCGCCAATATGTGGGTCGATGCTGCGGCCGACGGCCGAGACTGTCCATTGATCGTCGCGTCATCGACCAATAATCAGGCCGCAGAGAACGTCATTGAAGCGTTCCAGAAAGCACAGAGTGACCCAGATGACACCGTTGCCGCAGCCATTGGTGGTCGATGGATACCGGGTATTTGGAGCTACGGCCTGAGCATGCCATCTAAGGAGGCGGACAAAAAAGCGCAGCGAGCGGGCAAAAAATTCCAGACCTACAAGGAAAAACCAAAACGCGATACTCCCGCCGTCCACTTCGCCAGCGAACTATCTACCCGCCAAAAGTGGGCG
>JANMQQ010000407.1:0-2958 GCA_031370545.1 Gammaproteobacteria bacterium | reverse complement strand
CACCTCCAAGTAAGTGCGCCCTGCCGGGCGCACAAATAAACACGGCCCGATGATCGGGCCGTTTTCAATATTTGGCGGAGGCGGTGAGATTCGAACTCACGGAGGAGTTGCCCCCTCGTCAGTTTTCAAGACTGATCCATTCAACCGCTCTGGCACACCTCCTGAAACAGGGGGCTAAGGATACCTGAGTGGCGTGCTGACGGGTATCCAGGGCGGCTATTTGCTGGTGAAGAAAATATCGCCGTAATACGCGCTGGCGTCTTGGTTGGTGTTGTCGGTGTCGGTCATGATGGCGACGGCACTGGCTTGATTCATGTCCTCACCGAAATATTTTTTGAAGTCTTCGCGTACGTTGCGGCGGTAGGTGCGCCACTGCCCCACCTGGTCTCGCCCGCCTTCGACGGCAATCATGTGCGCGCTGCCGGTGAAGGCATTCGGCCATTCCGCATCTACGGCTTGGTTGCTCGACCACACATAGTTGAGCGTGCGCGTTTTCCAGAACAACGGCCCGCTGGAAAAAACCACGTACACCCGAGCGGGATAATCATCGCCTTTTTTGCTGCGCTCGTCGGCGGCAGCGAGCACATGATCAACTTTCCATGACCAGTTCAGCACTGGTGTGCGATCCAGATCAATGTCGATTTTCTTGAACAGCCCGGATGCCGCAGAATTGCTTTTGGCTGCGAGCACACTGCGTCCGCCGTCCTCAACCAAAACATATTCGGTATGGCCGCGAAAACTTTTTTCATCCCAACCTTGTAGCGTTGCTTTGGAAAAGGGTCCGACCATGACTTCATCGCTCCAGACCGGCGCGGGCGCAGCAATAGTCGCGGCGAGCAGCAACCTCGCACACACTAACCGGCCTACGGATTTTTCAATTAACACAGATCACCCCATTTGGCTTGTAACGCCGCGAGCGCGGCTACTCCGGCGGTCTCGGTGCGCAGGATACGCGGACCCAACCGCAATACCGTAAACCCACAGGCTTGTGCACGCGCAACTTCTGCATCGGACAATCCGCCTTCAGGACCGACTAATAACATGACTGCACCGGAGGGTGGCGGCAACTCCGCCAAACTTTTTTCACCGTCTTGATGCAGCACCAATTTCAACGCACCGGCAGCCTCGTTTAACCAGGTGCCAAACTCGCGAATAATGTCAACTTCAGGAACTACATTGCGACCGCATTGTTCGCAAGCGCTGGTGACGATGCTCTGCCAATGCTGCGCACGGCGCTCGCGGCGCTCACCGGTCACGTTCACTGCGGTGTGCGCGGTGAGCAACGGTACAATGCGCGACACGCCCAGCTCAACGGCTTTTTGCAGCGTGTAATCCATGCGCTCGCCGCGCGACACTCCTTGCGCCAGCACGGTTTCTAATTTTGATTCGCGGATCGGCTGACTGCGCTCACCAATACTCACCGCGACGCCATGTTTGCCAACTGTGTGTACTTGGGCTTGGTATTCGCCACCATCGCCATTAAACAAAACCAAGGGCGCCCCGGCCTTGATGCGCAACACATGCGCAAGGTGATGCGAGGCACGCTCGTCCAAGCTGATATTTCCACCACTGACCAGAGGCATCGGCTGAAATATTCGAGTGATACGCATAAGCCTCGCTTACCTCACCAACGCGCGCGTCGCGCTATTGGTATTTCTTGCGTGGAAAAAGATCGGTGCGCCGACTGACCAGCCGGTCCAGAAACAGCAATCCATCCAGATGATCCATCTCATGCAGGATGGCGCGCGCTTCATAGCCGCTGCATTCCAGCTCCAATGCTGCGCCGTGTTCGTCACGGGAGCGCAGCTTGATATTTTGTGCACGCAGCACGTTGCCGGTGAAATCCGGCACCGACATGCAGCCTTCGCGTCCGGTGACGCTACCGTCGCTGTGGACAATTTCGGGATTGATCAAAATTAACCGACCGTGGTGTGCAATCTTCGGCTTGCTGGAAACATTAACGATCACGATGCGTTGCAGGCAACCGACTTGCGGCGCAGCGATGCCCACACCGCCGGGACCGGCGCGCATGGTTTGCTCCAGATCATGAATGAAGTCGCGCAGCGCCGTGTCGAAATGTTCGACGGGTTGCGCAATTTGTTTCAGGCGCTCGTCCGGAAAAATGAGCACAGGTAACACGGCCATGGCTCAACCCACCATGGGTTCGACGGCTTGAAAATGAATCTGTATGCCATCCTGGATTACATCGGCAAGCGCAGCTTGCAGCTGCTCGACACTGGACGCGCATTGACCTTCGATATGCATGATGTACAGCGGCTTTTGATCGCTGCCGCCGACGTCGGATTCTAAATTCAAGATATGGAACTTTGCCTGGGCCAATGCGCTGGTTACACGAGCGACGATGCCGCTGCGGTCAGCGCCGTAAACCGACACACTCATATTCGGTTGAATGTGACGATGCAATTGCCCCGCGATGGGATCGACATGCACCGTTAACCCCAGCGCTTGAGCATCGCGCGCCACCAACTGCTCAATAGCGCTTGCGTCGCCTGTATGACTCACCATGAACATCATCGCGAAATTGCCACCCAGGCGCAGCATCGACGCCTCGCCGAGATTAGCACCGCCCTGATACAACGCTTGCGTGATGCGCGCGACGATGCCTGCCTGATCGCGCCCGACGAGAGCCAACATGTACCAAGGTGCCATAGCGTGACCTCCTAGTTTTTAATGCGCTTCAGTGCAACGCGGAGTGGCTGAAATAAATCAGCATCGCTCCGGCACTGATCAACACCATCTGATCCAGCATCGCACGCGGTTGCACGCGTTTGTGCAAGCCGGGAATTAAGTCCGCCACCGCGATATATATAAAGCTAGCGGCGGCAATCGCCAGGATGTAGGGCATATAGCGAGTCGATGCATCCAAACTGATAAACGCCACGATGCCACCCAACACGGTGCTGCCGCTGGTGAGCACACTGAAGGTCACCGCCTGCA
>JANMQQ010000247.1:0-2373 GCA_031370545.1 Gammaproteobacteria bacterium | reverse complement strand
CACCCCCGATTTGGCGAGCCCGCCCCGCCGGTGCGCAATCGGCCCGATATTCCGCCGTGGCTGGAAAATGTGCTGCTTAAAGCCGTCGCGCGCGAGGCCGACAAGCGCTTTGAGACCGCCGAAGAAATGCTGCTGGCGCTGGAACGCGGCGAAGCCAATCCGCTGTTGCGACGCCGTGTGCCGCTCACTGAGCGTTCACCTGCGGGTGCATGGCCGCTGGTTGCGGGTGTTTCTATTATTCTGAATTTGCTGCTGGTTTTCCTGCTCATGGCAAGTTAATCTAAGCGCTATCCACCGCATAGATCAGGAGTCAAACATGACCAAAATCGATCAACTCATCGTCGCCCTCGATGGTGGTTTGCGCACCGTCTTCGCCAGTCCGCATGCTGCGCGCGTCTATCCCGCCACCGCGCCGGAAGCCACGCTGTCGGATAACGAGCGCGCCCATGCCGCCGCGTTAATGCGCGTGAATCATGTTGGCGAAGTCTGCGCGCAGGCCTTGTATTCCGGCCAATCGCTCACTACCAAGAATGAGGCAGTCCGCGCCGAGCTCCGGCACGCAGCGGCGGAAGAAACCGATCACCTGGCCTGGTGCGAACAACGTCTGAACGAGCTGGGCGGGCGCAAAAGCCTGTTGAATCCGCTGTGGTACGGCGGGGCATTCACGATGGGCCTGGTGGCAGGTGCATTGGGCGATAAATGGAACTTGGGTTTTTTGGCCGAAACCGAACGCCAGGTCGAGGCGCATCTGGACGGCCATTTGCAGCTATTGCCCGAAGCCGACGCGCGCAGCCGCGCAGTCGTCGCGCAAATGAAAGCCGATGAGGCGCAGCACGCCCGGACCGCAGTGACACACGGGGCCGCGATATTGCCCAAAGCGGTACAACGTGCAATGCGCTTTGCGGCGGATGTGATGCGGCAAACCGCAAGCCGTATTTAGGGGCCGTTAAAATAACCATCGCTTTTCTGGTTGTTCTACTACAGCCCTTGATCCCTCCTCGCAATCCGCGCGAAGCGTTTTTAACCATGGTTTAGCCTTGACGCGCTGCGCCCACTCCATTACGATTAGCTAGATACTTAGCTAACAGGAGTGGCGAGATGAAATCGGTCAATATCCACGAAGCCAAAACCCATTTATCTGCGCTCATTGCAGCGGTAGAGGCGGGCGAAGAAGTCATCATCTCGCGCGCCAACAAACCCGTTGTAAAATTGGTCGCGATGGAGAGCAAGCGCGTTCAACGCATCCCGGGTTTGCACAAAGGCGCGGTTCTCTACATCAGCGAAGACTTTGATGCGCCGCTGCCCGAAACATTCTGGCTGGGTAACGGCTCCCCATGAGAATGCTGCTCGACAGTCATGTCTTCATCTGGTGGATGGAAGACACGCTACCCGCGCCCATACGATGCGCGTGCATGGATGAAGCCAATACGGTGCTGGTAAGCGCGGCCAGCGCGTGGGAACTTCAGATAAAACAGGATTTGGGAAAGTTAAAACTCAGCGCCTCCGTACACACGCTGGTGAATGAGCAGCAGCAGATTAACGGACTTGAATTGCTGCCCATCAAATTGGAGCACATCTGGGCGCTGGCCGACCTACCCCGTCTACACGGCGATCCGTTCGATCGCATCTTGGTCGCCCAGGCGCGGCACGAAGGATTAACGCTGGTGTCGGCAGATAGTGTGATGCGGGAGTATCCGGTGGAGGTGTTGTGGACGAGGTAAGCATGGCGTTCTGTGTTTGAACCTCTGCACGGGTAAAGAAGCTAAAACCACCCGAACCAAGTCGGGCTCTTACGGACGACTTTTACCGCCGCCACGTCGCTGGCTTAATGGGTGTTTGGGTACTTGTGGCGGTCGGCCTCGCATCGCAGGCGCTGTTCTGGGCTCACCCTTGACTGGTACGTCGCGCAGTATGCGAGCGCCTTCGGGACGCTTGCCGGTGCCCGCGGGTTGGAACAGCGGGATCAGATGTTTTTTGCTGTTGCCAATCAAATCCGCGCGGCCCATTTCTTTTAGTGCCTCGCGCAGCGTCGGCCAGTTTTCCGGGTCGTGGTAGCGCAAGAAGGCTTTGTGCAAGCGACGCGTGCGCGTTTGGCGCACCACGTGCACCGCCTCGCCTTTGCCGCCGAGGACTTTTTTCAGCGGATTTTTTTGCGTGTGATACATGGTGGTGGCGAGCGCCATCGGCGTGGGTAAAAAGGTCTGGACTTGATCGAGACGGAACTCGTGCTTCTTTAGCCACAGCGCGAGATTGAGCATGTCTTCATCGGTGGTGCCGGGATGCGCGGCGATGAAGTAGGGGATTAGATACTGCTTCTTACCTGCCTCGCGCGACGCCTGTTCGAACATTGCTTTGAAGCGGTCGTAAGCGCCC
>JANMQQ010000374.1:0-16222 GCA_031370545.1 Gammaproteobacteria bacterium | reverse complement strand
TCGACCTCGGGCATCATGATGTCAAGCAGCACCAGGTCGTAGCCGCCCACGGCTACTTTTTCCAGCGCACGCCGACCGTTCTCGGCAATGTCAACACGGTAGCCGTCGCGCGCCAGCCGTCGCATCAGCATGTCGCGGTTCATCTCGTTGTCGTCAACTACCAACACCGAGGCTGTGTGTATTGCCATTTCCGTAAATCACCTTATCGTTTCAAATTAAATTTTGAATGCTTAATTATCGTGTGTGCACAGCGCACGCCTGAATTCAGCATTTACCATTCACCATTCAACATTCAGTCTTTTCGCCTCCGCGCCGTGGCACATACGACGACACAATGTCGCCGACCACTTCCAGCAATCGTTCACGTGCATCATCATGCTTGACCAGCACGCCCTTGATAGCGCCCATACTCACTTCGCCGACGGCGACGCCGTGCGATGTTAACAACACCACCGGGATCGCGCGCCATTCTACTTTTTTGCGCAACTCGGCAAGAAATTCGACGCCGTCCATTTCCGGCAAAATCAAATCGAGCAAAATCAGCGCGGGCTTGTGCTTGCTCATGTGCGCGAGTGCTGCCTTGCCGTGATCCGCTTCGTCAACGTCCCAACCCGCGCTGCGCAATACCTTACACATCCGCGCACGCTCGTCACTGTTGTGGTCCACCAACAGGATGCGACTTTGCTGCGGGACGCGAACGCGCTGAATAACTTCATCCAGCAATTTTTCGCGATTGACCGGTTTATTCAGTTGCATGGTGGCGCCCCGCTCCAGCGCATCCCGGTCGTCATCCAGCATGGTCAACATGATCACCGGCACCGAGGCGAGGGTGGCATCACGTTTGAATTCTTCCAAAACTTTCCAACCGTCCATGCCTTCCATCAACACATCCAGCACCACCACATCGGGACGAAAGCTCTTGGCCAAGGCCAGGCCGTCCAGACCGTTATATCCCGATAGCACGCTGAAGCCCTCTTTGCTCAAGGTGCGGGTCATCAAATCATGCACTGCGGGATCATCGTCAATCACCAGCACGGTGGCCCGACGGCTGCGTCGCTCTACAACCGGCAAAGCATCCAATCCACCGGCTTCCGCAGCTACTGAATCGGCACGAATCACAACTTCTGCACCCGGGACAGAAACCACACCACTCACTTTCGCATCCATCGCTATTTCAACCACGCCGGTTTCGCGCGCGGCGTTGTCATCCTGCAACTCTGCTGGCAGGCGCACGGTAAATACCGATCCCTGCCCCATGCGGCTGTCGGCGGTGATCGAGCCGCCCAGCATGCCGCAGAAGCGTCGACTAATTGCCAAGCCCAGACCCGTACCACCATAGCGACGCGTAGTGGAGGCATCCGCCTGCGCAAACGCTTCAAACAAGCCGGCGATCTGCCGGTCATCCATGCCGATCCCTGAATCAGTCACTTCGAACACCACCCATTCGCGTCCGGCGTCGATCTGCTTGCGCACCGCGAGCTTCGCCTGACCTGCGTGCGTAAACTTCGCCGCATTGCTTAACAGGTTGAACAACACCTGGCGCATCTTGGTCATGTCCGAACGCACGTAGCCGATGTTCTGCGCGCATTCGCACACAAACTGGTTCTTGTTTTTTTCCATGACGGGCTGGACCGTGGCCACCGCATCCAGCACCACCGGATATAAATCGAAGTACTCGATATACAGCCGCATTTTGCCGGCTTCGATCTTGGAAATATCCAGGATGTCGTTGATCAAGGCCAGCAGGTGCCGCCCCGACGAATAGATTTTTCCCAGATCCGAAACATAACTGTCGTCGCCGCGCTCGCGTGCTTCTTCTTGCAGTATTTCGCTGTAGCCGATGATCGCGTTGAGCGGTGTGCGCAACTCGTGGCTCATGTTGGCAAGAAACTGGCTCTTGGCCTGACTTGCGGATTCCGCATCGAGTTTGGCACGCAGCGCAATCTCAACTGCCTTGTGCTCGGCAATCAATTCTTCCTGTTGCAGCTTGATGCGTTTGAGCATGCCTTCCGAGGCGCGCCAGACTTGTCGGATCTCGGCGCTGGCGGTGCGGCTCGGCGGCGGCAGCGCCGGTAATCGTTCTACATCAATTTCGCGCAGCTTGGATGCGAGCACTTCCAGCGGCCGCAGTAGCCGCGAGACCAGACGCTGAATGAATAATAACAACACCAGGCTCATACCTGCGCCGAACAACAATTGACGGCGCGCATCCAGTAGCAGCTGATGAAAAAACGCGCCGTTGTAGACCAGATGCAAGGTGCCCAACATTGACTGACTCTTGCGCGAAAACAATGCGGTGTCGACGCGGATGAATTCGCCGTTGGCATCGTCCAGGCGATTACTTTTTTCCAAGGTGTCACCATTAAACAATTCGACCCGCAAGCTGCGGATCATGGGCTGCCCGGTTTTGGTATCGGTCAGCAGGATCATCTGGCTTAACACTCCGTCGATGTCTTCGGCGGTGCCGGTCTCGGCGATGTCCTGCAATAATTCGGTGTAGTGCGATACCAATAAATCCGCCTTGGTCTGCTCGCTTGACAAGATCAACGGCACCACCGAATAGGTCCAGTGATACCAAATCGCGCCGGTCAACAGCACCACCACCACAAAAAATGCGGCGGTCACCTGCGTCACCAATTTGCGAAACACGTTACTCATAACGCTGGGAAATACTCAGCAATTTTTCGTTGATGTTGATGTGGGATTGCATTAGCACCGGCACGTTGAAGTACGGTTGAATGCGACTGCTGATCGCGATCCCGACCGTCGCTCCGCGCTCCACATCGCCCGCAAACGGCGAGAACACCAGCACATGATGTTCGTCCGCGACCTTCATCACTGCTGCTAGCAAGTCATCCGACAGCACGTCCGACAGGAACACGGCAGCCGACTGATCCAAACCCCCGTTTGTAGCCTGTTGCGCGTTCTGCACCACAAACTCAACCGCCAGCCCGCCAATATTGGTGAAGGAATTTTTCATTTGCGCCGCGACGTGCCGTGCCGACTCCGCATCGTGGTCAAACACCACAAACAGTTTCAGAGTGCCTGTGATTGACAATTTGCTGTTCAGATCCAGGTCCACCGCAACGATGCGCGGAAAGATTTCGAGCGAGATACGCACCCGACGCTCTTCGGCTTCGCCTGCATCAACATGCAACGCCGTGGTCAAAAACACTGCATACAACACCGTGACCGCCACCCAGCGCAAGCGACGCACCATACTGCTGACAATGTTTAATTGTTTAGACACGCGCCGTTACGTCGTAGCCGTCAAATTCGATAACTCATGGCCAGCCACCATTGGCGACCGGGCCGTGCATAATCGTCCGGGTAAGTTGCCTTAGGCGCGGGGTACACCACATCGGCGTCAAACACATTGCGCAGGCCCGCACGCAAACTGAGCGCACGCAACCAAACCTTGTTGGCGCTGATGGTGAAATCGACCGTCTGATAGCCCGCGAGTGGCAAACGGGTATCGGCCGCTTCGCGCTCGCGCTCAGCGACGTAGCGGTACTGGACATTAATCACCCGGTTGGCGGTCGCCTGATACAACACGCCCAGATTGGCCAGCCGTTGCGCAGCGCCCCACAACGGACCCAGTCCATCACGCGTGTCGTTGTTTTGAATTGACAGATTGCCATCAAGCTTTACATTTCGCGTAACCGGGGCAACCGCTTCCAGTTCGACGCCACGGATATAGGCGGCGCCGCCGTTCTGATACTGCTTCGAGGTGGAGTCAATCACGATGATGTCGTGCAGGTCGGAAGCAAATGCCGTGGCACGAAAAATCTGCTGGCCGTTGTTGTAAACGTAACCCGCTTCGAGGTTATGCATGCGCTCTGGCTTGATCTCCGGATTACCGTTCACGACCGGATTATTGCGCGCATACAGCTCCAGAAACGACGGCGGCCGAAATGCATCTGAGTATTGTATTTTTAACGTCTGGCGGCTGGACAGTTGGTACACCGCGCCGATGCGGGGCGTGACGGCATTTCCGACATCACTGAAGTGATCAACGCGCAGACCCGTAGTCACGGTAATTTTGTCAAAACCCGTGTATTGATCTTGCAGATAAGCGCTGACGATGCGGCGTTGCAAACCTTCTTTCAGCCAGTTATCAACACCGGAATATTGCTTTTTATCCGCCTCGATAAACACGCCCGGCTGGGTCGGGTCCAGTTTGTAATTGCGCTCGATCCAGGTGTCGCCCTGAACTACATCGGTGTACTCCGCACTGGCTACGCCGTGATGACGCATAGCGATTGGAAATTCGAACGAAGTCTTGAGCGTGGAGCGGGTTTCTTCATAGTGGGGTCCACCGCGAACGCCGGCCGCCTGAAACTTGCCCTGAAATCCACGCGGATACAGTTGCTGGCCGGTCAAATCAGTCAAGAAGTGCGTCCATCCTGCGCTGACCTGAACGCGTGAGTCACTCCCGATGCGCCACGGGTTGCGCACCTCTACCGTGTCGAAACTCCAGCGCCGTACCAGGTCGGAACTTTCATCCGGCAATGCGTCAGCCACACCGAAGTGATCGCCGAACGCAGAGCGCACGTGCTGCATATAGATTGATAAATCGGAATAGTTGATTTTGAGTACCGCCGAGTCATTGCTCTCGCGCTCGTTACTTGCGCCCGGAGCGTTGGAAATCGCCCGAAGCGCAGGCTGTGTCGACATCGCAAGCTTGTCCTTCCCGGACTTGACATCACCGCCGTCGGTATCCGTGGCAGCGATATTAAAACTGAAACCGAATTTGGAATTCTGCGGATGATATCCGTACGTCGCCCCCAACGTTGCCCCGTCCACATCACCAAAACGGACAAACGCATTGTTGCCCTGCTCCAGGGTAATCACATCCACCACACCGGCCAGTGCGTACTCACCGTAAATCGCCGAGCCCGGTCCACGCACCACTTCGATTCGATCCACATGCTCAATCGGAATGGTCCGCACCGTGGCAACCGGGCCGAGCGTGGAATTCATTTCTACCCCGTTGATCAGGAATTTTATCTTGGTCGATGCAAAGGTTTTGCCCATGTTGCGCACCAGGAACTGATACTGCCCGTCGCCCGCCATGGATAATTCGATACCTGGCACCAGTCCCAACGCTTCGTAAACCGTGCGTACGCCTTTCGCAAGCAGGTCTTTGCCATGCAGCACGGTGACCATGCCGGGCACAAAATCAATATTGAGTTTGGTGCGGGTCGCAATTTCGGTTTCTTCGTCCAGTACGCGCATCAGATCAAACACCGGATCATCCGTCGACGCCGCTGCAGTTCGGGGGCTGCTACTGTTGGCCGGAGTTGCTGCGTGTGCAGTCGCGCTGGCACTGCCCATCACACAAGCCAGGATCGCAAGCAGACGGCGCACGCGAATACTGTTAGGTATCTTCATCGAAGCGTCCTGAAACAAAGAGTTTGCACCGCACCGATCCCCGCCATCCAAGAAATCAGCGCGAAGTCGTGGTGCCTGAAGTGCGCGTGCTTGACGACACTGTCTATTACGGATCGAAGTCTGTGACGCTTTAAAAAGCGTCTCTCCATAGTTAAGGTTCTCTCCCAGTTTAGCAGCCCGATGCTTTGACCTTTGCTTGAGATGTACTTAACATAACCTCGGTTTCGCACGGAAGCGTAGTTCCCTGCTGAGGGGCAGGAAAGAGTCACATCACGGGCCGTTGGTATTATGTAGTACCACCCGCAGAGGAATCCAAAATGATCTCGTGGTCGGCGTTCTCCTCGCCCGATTCTCGTTAGCGGTTCACGCCGTCGCGAAACGCAGAATGTAACGGCTGTTACCTTGCTGCGCTGTGGTTCGCGTCCGTCGTGGAGCGCACGGCGAAGTGCATAACAATGAATAGGAGAGCCGGGACGTGCAACAGTTAAAGCGCTTTGTCGCCATGCGACGCAAAACATTGATCACACTGGTGGTGCTGATGCTGGGTAGCGCTGCGGCACTGAGCTTCATCAGTTTGCGCAACAGCCAGGCGCGTGACGCCACCCAAGTCGCGGTGCTAGATGACGGCCAGCGCATCGCGCATGCGGAACGGGTCGGTGGCGCATCCTGCGTGTCATGTCATGGCACCGGCGGTGAAGGCAATCGCACGCTGGGCGCGCCGCGCATCGCCGGACTTTCCGCAGGCTACCTTGAAAAACAATTGCGCGATTTCGCGCGTAGCCCGCTACAAGTCGGCGTAACACTTGACCCCATCGCGCGCGACTACAGCAAGACACCGCGCGTGCAAGTGGATCTCACGGTCTACACGCCGGGCGTGCGACGCCACGACGCAATGAACGCGGCGGCGGCGGCACTCAGCAACGACGAAATCCATTCCGTCGCGCGCTATTTTAATTCGCTCCCCTACACCGTCGTCGCATTGCCCAGTGATCCGGAAACGCTTGAGCGCGGCGAAGATCTGGCATTGCGCGGCAAGCCGGAATACGGCATTCCGGCGTGCACCTCGTGTCACGGGCCCGATGGGCGCGGTTTTGGCAAAGAGTTTCCGCCGCTGGTTGGGCAGGCCCCCGAATACATTATCCAGCAGCTCAATAACTGGCAAACCGGCGCGCGTGACAACGACACCATGGCCTTGATGCGTAATGTCTCCGACCAATTAACGGAGGGTGACAAAGTCAACGTTGCAGCGTATTTCGCCAACATGTCGGCGACCGCACAAGGCGCCGGGAATTAATTGTCATGCTGCACCACTTCGTCGCTGCGGTCGTGATCACTCTGGGTTGCGGCGCAGCGTTCGCAGTGGATGATCTGAGCGGGGAACTGGACCCGCTGGAAGTACGCCCCACCTTGGTTCGGCCGCAATTAAGTCTTCCCACCAAACTCACTGAAGTCTACGTGGCAAGCCCCGGCGAGTTCTTCGTGCCGCCCAATGTCGCCGACATTCCGGATGACAAGTACGGCGACCTGGTGCGCATGGGCCGCAATATTTTTGTCGACACGCAAAATTACGCCAAGCGCTACGTCGGCAACGGTCTCACCTGCCAGAGCTGCCATTTGCAGGAAGGACGTAAACCCTACGCCATGCCGATCTGGGGTGCGTTCGGCATGTACCCGATGTTCCGTAACAAGACGCGCTCGGTCGTGACTTATGAACAGCGCATTCAGGATTGCTTTCGTTACAGCATGAACGGCATTCCGCCCTCCGTCGATTCACCGGAAATGCAGGCGATGGTCGCGTATTCGCACTGGCTGTCACGCGGCGCGCCGGTCGGCGTGGAATTGCCGGGCCGCACCTTGCCGGGAATATCACGTGCCGAAGACCCGTCGCCGCAGCGTGGCGAAATCGTTTATGTAACCCGCTGCGCAATGTGTCACGGCGAACAAGGGCTCGGGAAAAAAACTCCGGATGGAAACCGCTACGTATTCCCGCCGCTGTGGGGCAGCGATTCGTTCAACAAAGGTGCGGGGATTTTTCGCGTGCGCCCGGCCGCGCAATACATCAAGGCCAACATGCCGCTGGGCCAGGGCTTTACATTGTCGGACCAGGATGCATTCGATGTCGCGGCATACATCTGGATTCAGGATCGGCCGAAGGACCCGCGGGTAAGTTACCTCCTGGATTTCCTGCTGCCCCGGACCGGTGCACCGTAAATGAGTTCGATATCACTTAAATATCCGCTCATCACCCGCCTGCTGCCGTTCCTGCGCTGGACGGCGATGCTGGATCGCGCCACCCTGCGCACCGACGCGGTGGCGGGAATCACGGCGGGCATCCTGATCGTTCCGCAAGCGATTGCGCTTGCCGTGCTGGCCGGCATGCCTCCGGAATACGGGCTGTACACGTCCATCTTTCCCGTCGTTATTGCTGCCTTGTTCGGTTCGTCGTGGCACGCAATGTCGGGACCGAACACCGCGCTGTGCATTCTGATTTCATTTTCGATAGCGCCGTACGCAAGCCCGCAAACTGCGGACTGGGTGCAGTATGCGATAACCTTGACATTTATTGCGGCGCTGATGCAACTCGCATTCGGCGTGCTACGCCTCGGCGTGGTGTTCAACTATTTTTCGCACACCGTCATGGTCGCCCTGGTGACCAGTGTTGGCATTATCATCGTGCTCCAGCAACTGGGTAACCTCACCGGGCTGATCATGAGTGCGGGCTTGCCCATCGAAGATGCGTTTCTGCAAATATTGTTCAATCTGCAGGGCACCAATCCCTACGCGCTCACGGTCGGACTCGCCACCATCGTCACGGGATTAGCGGTAAAGCGCTATCGGGCGAAATGGCCGCACCTGATCCTCGCCGTGCTGGCGGGATCATTGATCGCGCTGCTGCTCGACGCGCTGCTCGGGTCAGCGCGCACCGAAATTGACAAGCTCGGCACTATTTCGCTGGCGGCACTGCCCTTCTCTGCGCCGGACTTCAGCGTGCAACATTTTTCCGAAGCCAGGGAAGGACTATTGTCAGCGGCGTTTCTGATCGCATTTCTCGGTCTGATGCAATCGGCGGTCATCGCGCGCGCCATGGCGGTACGTTCCGGCCAGGCGGTCAACATGAACCAGGAAGTGATCGGCCAGGGGCTGTCGAATCTGGTCGGCAGCTTTTTGTCCTGCTTCGCCAGTTGCGGCTCATTCAATCGCAGCGCGTCGAATATCGAGAGCGGCGCGCGTACGCCTCTGGCAGCGATTATTTCTGCGGTGTTTCTCGCCGCACTGGTATTTTTTGCCGCCCCCCTGGTGCGCGAACTGCCGGTCGCCGTGATGGCAGGCGTGCTGATTCTGGTCGGCATCGGTTTAGTCAAGCCCGGCGACATCAAACATATTCTCAGCGTGCGCGGCGAGTCGCGCATCGTGTTCGTGGCGACGCTGGCCACCACCTTGTTCAGCGGATTAAACAACGGCGTATTTCTCGGCATTGCGCTGTCCATCATTGCCTACCTGCGCGCCACGTCGAAACCGGAAATCGAAATTCTGGTCGGTGAGGATGCGCAGCAATATCTGCCTGCCGGAGTGATCGACGGCGTGGTGATGCAAGTGTCAGGCAGCTTGTTTTTCGGCTCGTTACCCGCCGTTGAACGCGTGATCAATGATCTGGGTTACCAGGATCAGTGGCGCGGTACGCTGGTTATTTCCGGCGAACACATCGAGCACCTCGACAACACATCCGCCGAATATCTCGCACGCGAAGCGCAGCGACGCCGCAAGCACGGTGGACGCATGACCTTGTGGTTGCGCAGCCATAGTCTTGACACCGTCATCGTTAACAGCGGACTGAGCGCTGCGTTGGGCGCGGAAAATATTTCCTATACGCAGGCGGGTTGAACAACGTGTCCATCATAAGAGTGATGTTGATGAGTGCCGTGGTGTGGTTGGCGAGCGGCACGGCTGGGGCTGTGGAAGCGCCGCGCTACAAATTGCTGTTGCAGGTCAGCGAAGACAGCGTGGACAAATTGAATCTCGCACTCAACAATGCGAAAAATGCGCAAAACGCGTTTGGCCCGGAGAATATCGAAATCGAAATCGTGGTGTTCGGCGGCGGCATTCAGACCTTGAAGTACTACACGCCTACGCCGGTGGCAGAAAAAGTCAAGCAGGCCACTTACAGCGGCGTGCGCATCGTCGTGTGTGAAATCGCATTGCATACCGCCAGACTGCGCCCGTCCGACATGTTGCGCGAAGTGCGCTACGTGCCATCGGGTGTCGCAGAAATTGTCGAGAAGGCGTCCCACGGCTGGGTGTACATCCGACCGTAAACTAATATTTCGTAGCGTGCGCCATGCGCGCGATACCGTATCCCCCGTACCAACGTCGTGCGCATGGCGCACGCTACAGGGTCCCATTTTGGCGGCGAATGAACCGACTACGAATCTTGGTGCGATATTGGGCGTTAGCTCTGATGATGACTGCCGTCGCGGTTCACGCGGGCGATGGCGAAGTCACTCTCATTCACATCGGCGATTTGCACGGTCACCTGGTGCCACGTCCTGACCAACGTGAAAGCAGCCCGACACGCGGATTGATGGTCGGCGGTCTGGCCTACGTTTACCGGCAGATTTCGAAAATCCGCGCCGCCCGTCCCAGCACCTGCTCATCAACACCGGCGACACGATTCAGGGTTCGGCCGAAGCGTTGTTCACACGCGGTGACGCACTGCTCGACATTTTGAACGACTGGAAAATTGACGCCTACGTGCCGGGCAACTGGGATTTTGTTTACGGCACGGATCGCTTTCGTGAACTGTTTGCGGGTTCCGGCGCGCGCGCCCGCTGGAATCCGCTCGCGGCAAATCTGTACTACGCCACCTTGTATGAATATCCGGAAACGCCCTACCCGCAATTCGCCGGTCAACGGGTGATAGAGCCCTATCTTGTCAAGAGTGTCGGCAAGGTGAAAGTTGGCATTATTGCGCTGACCTCGGATCGCGGCCCGCAAGCGGTCAGCACACGCGTGACCGATGGGTTCTTTTTCAGTCCCGGCGAGGAGGAGCTGCGCGCAGCCGTGACTTTGTTACGCGGTCGTGAGCAGGTTGATTTGCTGGTGTTGATTTCCGAGCGCGGCCTGGCGGCGAATCTCGATCTGGTTGAGCGCATTCCCGGTGTGGATGTGGTGTTGTCGTCCGACATGCATGAGGAAACGCGCGAGGTGCTGCGCGCGAAATCCGGGACGCTGCTGATCGAAGAAGGCCAGGACGGAACGATGGTCGGTGAGCTGCGCGTGGTGGTGAAAGGCAAGAAAGTTGCGCGCTGGAATTGGAAACCCCATTTTATCAACACCCGCGACCATCGCGCTGATCCTGCCGTTGCCGCAAAAATTGCCGTGCTGCGTGCACCCTTCATAAAAGGCGCGGCATTCAAGCCGCACGTCAATCCGATCAGTAGCGCGGTGCTGCGCACGCCGATTGATACCGTCATCGGTCACACCAAAATCGCGCTGCAACGCGCAAATTTTTCAAATGAAAAAAACCTGCCCGCAGTAATCGAAGGCACGTCGCATGACATGCTCGCCGATGCGTTCAAGGCCGGTTGCAACGCCGACGTCGGCGTGATGCGCGGCTTTCGTTACGGCACGCACGTCGCACCGGGGCCGATCAAACTCGAAGACATTTATCACTACATCCCCATCGGACCACAGATCGCCTGCGGTGAAATGACCGGCGATCAATTGCGCTGGCAGATCGAAAAATCGCTCGACGGGGTCTTGTCGGGTTGGGTTGGCTATTGGGGTGGCGGCTGGGTCAATGCGTATTCCGGCATCACCTACGATCTTGACCCCGGCAACGAATATGGATTGCGCGTCAGCAACCTGCGCGTGAACGGCGAGCTGATTGATCCACCGCGTCAATACACCGTGGCCGGTTATTGGTACGTCGACGATTCCAATAAAATTAATCGCACCTCGGCGTTAAAAATTCGTGTGCTGAAGAACGAAAACGGCAGCACACTCGATGCGACCGATATCGTTGCGTTTTATCTGCAAACATTGCCGAACAAGACGGTGGATCCCGAGCTGAATCGCATTCGTCTGCTGAAGCCGTTGTCCAAACCGATCACCCACAATCGCGAGTTGCAGCCGTGGCGCGGCATGCTGCGGCCGGACTATTAGTCATCCGCGATATACACCAAACCCTAAACCGTACCCGACTATAAAATTGCCTTGCGTCAACCGCGTGCCATACTATTTAGAAGCACTCCATCTCACGCTGATTGATCACGCTCTAAAACGCTCCCGACGAGCCGATACCTACTCGATCCCCCTCCCTAGACAAGAAGAGTTTATGACTGGCACCCGTTTTCAACTTGAAGTTCGCCCAACTATTCCTGAACGCCTGCAAGGACTGATCGAGATTGCCAACGATTTGCTCTACAGCTGGGACCGCGACGTACGACGACTGTTTATTCGTCTCGACCCGGCGCTTTGGAGCAGCTGCGGACACAATCCCAAAGTATTTTTACGCCGCTTGTCGCAACAACGCCTGGATGCGGCGGCGGAAGACCGCACCTACATGGAGGACTACCACCGCACATTGTCGGCCTACAACAGCTATCACCGTGAAAAAATCAAACCGATCCTGGCGGAACATCTCAATCCGCAACACGACCTGGTTGCGTATTTCTGCGCTGAGTTTGGTCTGCACGAAAGCATGCCCATTTATTCCGGTGGCCTGGGCATTCTGGCGGGCGACCATTGCAAGGCCGCCAGCGATTTAGGCATTCCGTTCATCGCAGTTGGTCTGCTCTACCGGCAGGGTTACTTCACACAAACCATCGACGTATCGGGACATCAAATCGTCCACTACACGCGCATTGATTTCATCGACCTGCCGATTCAGCCCGCACTCGATGCCAACGGTCTGCCGGTGCATGTGCATGTTGATCTGCCCGGCCGCCGCGTACTGCTCAAGGTCTGGCGTGCCAAGGCTGGACATATCACCATTCATCTGCTGGACGCGGACATTAACGAAAACAGTCCGGCCGACCGATCGATCACACATCAGCTGTATGGTGGCGACATTCATATGCGTATCCAGCAGGAAATCGTGCTGGGGATCGGCGGAGTACGTGCGCTGCGCGCGTTGAATTTCAAGCCCACTGTCTGGCACATCAATGAAGGTCACGCCGCGTTCATGATTCTGGAACGCTGCCGCGAACTGGTTGAGAAGGGCGCGGATTTTGACAGCGCACTGGAGCAGGTCGCCAGCGGCACGGTCTACACGACGCATACGCCGGTACCGGCCGGGCATGACATTTTTCACCATGACCTGATCAACAGCTATTTTGGCGAATATATCCACCAACTGGGTCTGGAACCGCAGCGGTTTCGCAATATCGGCCACAGCCCGACCAATCCCGATGGCTTCAACATGACGTCGCTCGCGCTGCGCGGATCGCGCTTTCATAACGGCGTCAGCAGGATTCACGGCGAAGTCGCCTCCAGAATGGAAAGTTATGTATGGCCGCAGGTGCCGCCGGAAGAAAACCCAATCCGCCACGTCACCAACGGCGTGCATGTGCCCACCTTCCTGGCGCGGGCCTGGTCCAATTTGTTCGACATGCAGTTCGGCCGCGAATGGCGCAACGAAATGCTGAACGACGCGTATTGGGAACGCATTGATGACATCCCCGACTATGCCTATTGGAGCCTGCGTCAGTCGTTGAAGGCGCGCCTGCTCAAGATTGTGCGCGAACGTGCCATAGCTCAACACAAGCGCAATGGCTGTAGCGCAGCGCAGATTGAACGGCTGGTGCGGCAACTGGCACCGAACGAATCCGATGTGTTGATTCTGGGTTTTGCGCGCCGCTTTGCCACCTACAAACGCGCCGCGCTGTTGTTTGCTGACCCGGTGCGTTTGGCGCGCCTGCTCAATGATCCGAAGCGACCGGTGCTGCTGATTTTTGCCGGTAAAGCCCACCCCAACGATCAACCCGGCAAGCAACTTATCCAGCAAATTCATGACTATTCACGCCGCCCGGAATTCGAAGGCAAGGTGATTTTGCTGGAAGGCTACGATGTCTCACTCGCGCGCCTGCTGGTGACGGGTGTTGACGTTTGGCTGAATACGCCAACCTACCCGCTGGAAGCCAGCGGCACCTCGGGGCAAAAGGCGGGCATCAACGGCGTCATCAATCTGAGCGTGCTGGACGGTTGGTGGGGCGAAGGCTACAACGGCGAAAATGGCTGGGGCATCGCCCCGCATGGTGCGCAATTCGACGAGAATTTCCGCAACCAGGAAGAAGCCAAAGATTTGCAGAATATTCTCGAGAACGAAGTCATCCCGTTGTATTTCGTGCGCAACGGCTACGGCTATTCCGAACCGTGGGTCAAAATGTCAAAGGCGTCGATGAAGTCGCTTATCCCACGCTTCAACTCGCAACGCATGGTGCGCGATTACGTCACCTACTTCTATGGCCCGGCCGCGCGCCAGCAACACAAAATGACACGTGATGCCAGCGCGCCCGCGCGTGAACTCGCCAGCTGGAAAAAAGCCATCGCCGCCGCCTGGCCAAAAATTGCATTGCGCCGGGTCGATGCCGCTGAACCTTCGGTCAACGCCGGGGCGGCGCTGCCGATTCGCGTGGCGGCACTTTTGGCGAACCTGAAAGCCTCCGACGTGTGCGTGGAATGTTTGGTCGGCCACTCCGCAGACAACAATGAATTCGCGGTGCAATACCGCTACCTGATGGAAGCAGCCAACATCAACGACCACGGTGAAACCGTTTTTAAACTTGACCTGCATCCGGAAATTTCCGGCTTGTTGCACTATCAGATTCGCATGTACCCGCACCACGACTTGCTCAGCCACGCATTTGAAACCGGGTTGATGATCTGGTTGTGACATTGCCGCAACTATTTACTGGGAACCAACAGTAAGTCTTGCACTGGCGCCTATAGAAATGGCGTTCAACCCGGGCGGATGTTCGCCCGGGAACGCACCGGATCCTGCTGCGCGGCACGTTGCTCGGCCGTAATTCGGCGTGTGCAGCGTTTCGTCTGGCGTTGAACGATGGGCAATGCGACCATGCGACCCACGACAACGTAAACGAAATCCATTCTTCAACTCAGTAGACAGCTTGCGGAGGCTCATGTGGAACTAAAATTGGTGCGCGGTGTTGTATCTGACCTGGCCCCTGCCGACAAGCGTGGACGGGCGGCCTGCCGCGTCGGGCCCTTGGCGGTGCGGCTGCACCGTGATTTATCGACTGCCGCGAAAGCAGGCGACGAAGTTTTAATTGGCGGAGAATTGCATGACCAGGTGGTCCACGCATACGCGCTAAAAAATTTTACGCATCTCAAGAAGCTGTCAAAAGTTGACTACACGTTTCATATCCTGGGGGGCGGATTTGGCGGGGTGATCGCGTCGTTCGGATTAATCTTTTTGGCCCAGCCAAACGTGGATAAATATTTCGGCAACCCGGTATTTGATGTCGTGCTAGCGGTCATCGGTTTTGCCGCAGCTTACTACGCACTGCATCGCATCCCGCGTATCAACCGACTGACGCGCTGGGTCGACGAAGTAAAAGAATGAGGTCGTGCGTTACCTGGCGTAGGTTTCCACCATGCTGCGCAGGCGCTCCGCAACCTGCGGGCCAACCTGCTCCCAGGTGAAGCGCCAACGCCAGTTTCCTTCCACGGTGCCAGGTGTATTCATGCGGTGGGTGTCGCCCAGCGTGAGCGTGTCTTGCATCGGAATGATGGCCAGCTGTGATACTGATGCGAGCGCGGCGCGAATCAGGGGCCAGGGCATGGCTTGGTGCGGCATGCCGAGATATTCGTAAACGCGCGCTTTGAGATCGTCGCGTAGTCCGTTGAACCAGCCCAGCGTCGTGTCGTTGTCATGGGTGCCGGTGTAGACCACGCTGTTGAGCTCGTGATAGTGAGGCAGATAGGGATTTTGCGCACCGCCCTCAAACGCGAATTGCAAAATCTTCATGCCGGGAAACCCGTGCTTGTGTCGCAGCGCGGTGACTTCCGGCGTGATGATGCCTAAATCCTCCGCAACAATCCGCAGCTCCGGGCAGTGCGCGCGCACACCCGCAAACAATGCGTCACCGGGCGCATCAACCCAGCGACCGTTGATTGCCGTGGTTGCCCCGGCGGGAATTTCCCAATATGCCGCGAAGCCCCGAAAATGATCAATGCGCACCAGATCCATCAGTTCAATCTGGCTGTGGAAGCGTTGCTTCCACCAGCGAAAATCTTCAGCCACATGGCGCGGCCAGTAATAATGCGGATTGCCCCAGAGTTGTCCGGTGTTGGAAAAATAATCCGGCGGCACGCCCGCGACACTTTTCAGGCCACCGTGCGCGTCGACTGCAAATTGGTCACGCTGCGCCCACACGTCGGCGCTGTCATGCGCCACGAAGATCGGCAAATCGCCGAACAGCAGCACACCTTTGCTGTTGGCGTAACTTTTAAGCCGACGCCATTGGCGGAAAAATACGAATTGCTCAAAGCGCACTTGTTCGATTGCGGTAATCAGGCGCACACGCGCGTCGTTCAGCGCAGTTGCATCACGATCACGCAATAGCGCTGGCCAGCTGATCCAATGGGTTTGATTGTGTTCGTTACGCAGCGCCTGATACAGCGCATAGTCTTCCAGCCACGGCGCAAGCACGGTACAAAATTCCAGGTACTCCGCGCGTGCTTGTTGAGACGCGGCACGTATGAAGCCGTCGTGGGGGCGCTGCAAGCGCGGCGCGCCCCCCGCCGCGTGCCGGCCCCACCAACCATACACGATCAGCGGCGGCGCCCAGGTCAGCTAGGGATTACC
>JANMQQ010000362.1:0-11308 GCA_031370545.1 Gammaproteobacteria bacterium | reverse complement strand
GGCGCTCACCGCGGCAGGGTAATTGTTTTGGCGGCCCTATGCGTTTTTCTTTTTTTGTGGCGGCCATCCGCACGCCGCCGACACCCCCCCGCTCCCGTCGGGCGTAGGGCCCACGCTACTTGAAACAATGATCCGTCTTGCGAGGGAGGACTCGTTTGCGCGTCCGAACAATTTCAAAGTCGAGTATTGACTCCACATTTCATCGGGCCAACCGATAATAGGTTGCCGATCACTTTCATTAACTACGTCGCTGACTTATTGAAGATACTTATTTGAATCGAAACCAGACGGCGGGTAATTCTCATTCCTCGTGTCTTCGAACGTGGTGCTAATTACAGTGGGATTAAGTTTGAGTTAATTCCGCGCCAGCATGCTGCGCGCCATGTGGAGCGGTGAGTTTGCATTTCGACGTTAAAAAATTGCGGATTGATTTCATGATGTTAAAGCCCGTGTTTAATGGGGTGTCGGGTTTTGACCACAAGCTCCAAATCGCTGGCGGTAGCGTGCGTTACTCGTGCTACCATCATTTGGCATTTTGTTAATTGCAGACGATAATTTTGTAGTTCAATTCGAGGCTTTGGAATGTCGCTTTCCGGCTTGATCGGAAAAATAGGCGAGCTTGCGGGCATGACGCAGTCACTGGTCAGGCCCGTTGCGTCCGATGCTTGGCGCAATATCCTGTTGCTGCATGCGCGCTACCGCATTCGTATTCCGGTCGCTGTCAAATTTGCGTTGGTGATCGGCATGGTCATCACCGTCGCCATGTGTTTGCTGGGTGCACTGGTGATTCACAATCAAAAGCAGATTTTGACTCATCAGATCCATGCCACCGGACGTACGGTGGTGGCGCAGATGGCCAAGTCAACCACCGAGCCCTTGCTGGCGCGCGACAACTTATTGCTGGATGTGCTCACGGCCAATCTGGCCACCGCCGAAAATGTATTGGGCGCAGCGGTATTCAATGCCGATCGTCGTTTGGTTTCGAGCGCGGGCAATCAACCGTTTGAAACCGGCGCGCCCTTGGTTGGGGCGAAGAAGCAGTACCTGGATGGCACGCAAGTTTCTCTCGATTGGCAATGGTTTGACGCGCCGCGAGGGCCCATCGACGCGGTGGCGTTTATCACGCCGGTGCGGTTTAAAGACTTAGTTGTGGGGTACGCAGTGATTTCATTTACCCGCAGTACGCTTACTGAGTCGATTGACGAAATGGTGGATTCAATTATCACCGCCACTGCCATTATGATTCTGGTAGGAATCGCGGTAGCGTATTTACTAGGCCGACGTTTGTACAAACCCATTTACCAGCTGACCGATGCCAGCCGCGCCATCAGCATGGGGCATTATGATTACCAGATCGAATCCACGCGCAACGACGAAATCGGCGACCTGATTAATTCCGTCAACGTGACCGCGCGTTCTTTGCAGATGAAATCCATGCAAATGGCGCAAGGTATTCGCCAGCGCAACCAGATCGCCACCGCGTTACAGCGCCACTTGCCCGCCAACGTTGCGCGCGAAATTATCAGCAACGATCAACCCAGCGAAGTCACCTTGGGCGGCAGTCATGTCAATGCCAGCGTCGTGTTCATCGACATTGTCGGCTTCACGGCGGTGTCGGAGATCATGTCACCGCAAAAGGTGGCTGAATTACTCAGCGACTTCTACGGCGCTGTTGCGGAAACCGCGCCGATGTACAAAGGCGCCATCGACAAATTCATCGGCGATGCCGCGATGGTAATTTTCGGTATCGCCGAAGAAGATGACACGCACGCGTTTCATGCCGTCGCCTACAGTGTGTTTTTTGTAAAGATGATGATGCGACTCAACCGCATACGCGCAACGCAGGGCAAGATGCCGATGCATTTTCGCGTCGGCATCAACGCAGGCGACATGTTGGCCGGATACATCGGTTCAGCGGAGCGCGTGCAATACACGGTGGTCGGCGATGCCGTTAACGTGGCATCGCGCCTGTGCTCAGTAGCCACCGCCGATCAGGTCTTGATTACCGAAGACACGCTGCGTGTTGACGGTCTCGCCGACAAATTATTGGTCATGCCTTACCAGTCCATTCAGGTGCGCAACAAATCCCATCCGTTAAGTACCTATCTGGTGCATGACGTTCGCCCGTTCTACGCGTCGGCGATGGAGCGACAAGTCAAAAATGCGTTGCTGGCCCTGAGCAAGGCCGGGTGACATGACGCGGTGGCGTTGGAGCGTGGTGGTGGTAGCGGTATCGTCGCTATGGTCATGTGCAGGCCCTACGAGCTCCACGCAATTCCGGTTCGATGAAAGCGAAGGCGATTTGTTTCCTGTCAGCACACCGCAGATCCTCACCCAAACTCAAACCAAAAGTCAGGCTCGGGCGCCTACGCTGGCATCGCTCATCAACGCCCAGCAATACGGCGCCGCAATCGAATTGCTCGAAACTGATCTGCGCGGGCGCGAAAGTCCGGAAACTCGCCAGCAACTATTGCAAGTGACCAAGCTGGCGGATTACTACGACAAGGTGGTCAGCGCCGACATCGAAGATGCCGTGAACAAGCAGGACTGGAGCGCGGCTTATCGGTTGCTCGATCAGGCTGCAACGCACTACCCGCAAGGTGCCGCAGCGCGTGAATGGCGCAGCGCACTCGCGCCCCATCAACAAGAACGCATCGACGAGTTGAAAATCGCGCTGCTGGTGGAGCGCGCGATGTGGGCATTTCAGGCGCGTGGCATTTTGGAAGAGTGGGTCAGTTTGGAATCCAGCAATACCACCGCGACCGCCAAGCTCAACGAGATGCGTGCAGAGACACAAAACCTGGCGACGCAGCTTTCCAAAATGGGGATTGCCGCGTTGACCGCAAAAGACCTGGAGCTGGCCGAACGCTTGCTCAGCCTGGCGGATCGACTCCACCCGATTGCGGAAAATATCCTGGCACTGGAGCGCCTTGATCACGCCCAGCACGAGTTGACCCAGGAAAAACGCAAACAGCTTTTGCGTGAGGAACAAGAACAGGCACGTCGCGATGCAGAAAAGCGCAAGCAATCGCTGCACGCGGTCGAAGAGCGCCAGCAGCAACAAAGTCGTCGTTTGATTGAAGATATTAATGCCGCGTTGGGTAAAGGCGATTTACTGCGGGCACAGGCGCTGCTGGAGCAATTGCGCAACGCCGACCGCAATCATTCGCAAATCCCGATCCTCAATAAAGCACTTGCAACGTCAATAGCCACCCGCGTTGACGAGCTGCTGGAAAAAGGCAACACGATGTACAGCAACGGCGAAATTGAACAAGCCAAAATAGTGTGGGAAGAAGCGCTGCTGCTCAATCCCAACAGCACTCGCGCCCGCGCCCGCGTTGCGCGCGCACAGCAAGTATTAAGCAATTTGCGCGAACAGCAGTTGAAGAAAGCTGCGAATTAACTTCATGGGTCCTGACCGGATCGTCCACGTCTGACTCTTGGTTTTAACGCCTGCCAAGGTTATAGTCTCCGCCTCAACAAAACCCCTCCGTGGGAGAGTGCGGCTTCATGCCGCCGCCGAAGGCGCAACCCGCTCGGAATCGCTCAGGCCAAAGGACCGCGGAAGGACGTTGACTCTGGAGAGTGATCGCTGGCTTAAATGTCAAAACCAGCGGCGATCCACCGACGGGGCTCAAGCTCTCAGGTAACCGGACAGAGGGGCGACAGAATGCTAAACGTATTCTGTCGCCCTTTTTTTGTTTTCAAGGTTCGGAGAAATAATCATGGGTCAACGCACACCGCTGTACGCAACACACGTCGCGCAGAATGCCAAGATGGTGGATTTTGGCGGCTGGGACATGCCGATTAATTACGGTTCGCAAATCGAAGAGCATCACCAGGTGCGACGCGACGCGGGCATGTTCGACGTCTCACACATGACCGTGCTGGATTTGCGCGGGCCACGCGTGCGCGAATTTCTACGCTATTTACTGGCTAATAATGTTGACCGGCTGAAAGACTCCGGCAAGGCGCTGTACAGCTGCATGCTCAATGAGCGCGGCGGGGTGATCGACGATCTGATTGTGTACTTCATGGACGAGAGCTGGTTCCGCATGGTGGTGAACGCCGCCACGCGCGACAAAGACATCGCGTGGATTACCAAACAGGCGCAAGCCTTCTCGGCAACCGCTCCCGGCGTTGCCCTACCTCCTGCATCCATGCAGTCGAGCGTGACGGTGACTGAACGTCGCGAGCTCGCAATGATCGCAGTGCAAGGCCCCAATGCACGCGCCAAGGTGCATCAGGTATTGGGCAAAGCGGCTGAGGCGTCACTGCATGACATCGGCGTATTTTTCGCGCGCAGTATCGGCGAGATGTTCATCGCACGCACCGGCTACACCGGTGAAGACGGCTACGAAATTATCTTGCCCGCCACGCAAGCGGCGAATCTATGGAAGCAATTGTTTGAAGCTGGGGTCAAACCCATCGGTCTGGGCGCGCGCGATACGTTGCGCCTGGAAGCCGGTATGAATTTATACGGCTCGGACATGGACGAAACCCTCACGCCGCTGGAAGCCGGACTCGCATGGACGGTTGGCTGGAATCCACCTGAGCGTAATTTCATCGGCCGTGCTGTGCTGGATGCGCAGCGCAACACGCCGCACCGGCAGTTCGTTGGGCTGGTCATGAGCGACAAAGGCGTGCTGCGTAATCACCAAAAAGTTTTAGCGGGTGGTAAAGAAATTGGTGAAATCACCAGCGGCAGCTTCTCGCCTACGCTGGGCAAAGCGATTGCGTTCGCGCGCATTAGCGCCGGGGTGAGTGGGGAATGCGGCGTGGACATGCGCGGAAAGGTGCTGAGCGTGACTATTGTGAAGCCACCATTCGCACGCAACGGCAAATCCTGCGTGTAGGGTGGGCATCGCCCACCGTGACCCAGGTGGGCGATGCCCACCCTACGTAATTCGAAAGCAAATTTTTAAACTACTATCGAGGCCACTATGAGTAACATCCCGCAAAATTTGAAATACACCAAAACCCACGAGTGGGTGCTGGTCAACGCCGACGGCACCGTGACGGTCGGTATCACCGACTACGCGCAAGACTTGCTGGGCGATATCGTGTTCATTCAAACGCCCGATATCGGCAACAACTTGAAGGCGTCGCAAGATTGCGCGGTGGTCGAGTCAGTGAAGGCCGCCTCGGATATTTATGCGCCCATCGCCGGTACGATCACGGCAGGTAATGCCGCGTTGACTGCCGAGCCCTAAATTGTCAACAAAGACCCCTTCGGCGTAGGCTGGATTTTCAAGATGAGCGTTGCTAATAAAGCCGATCTCGACAAATTGCTGACGCCCAAACAGTACGCGGATCATGTCGCGTCTGAAGCGCACTGACGCCATGCCATTTATTCCCCACACCCAATCTGACGTGAGCGCGATGCTCGAAACCATCGGCGCACGCAGTATTGACGATTTGTTCGACGAAATTCCCGCCGCGTTGCGCAGCGCCGCATTGCAGCACGTGCCCGAAGGCATGAACGAAATGCAGGTCGGCCGCTTGATGCGCGCACGTGCGAATCAGGACGGCACGCCACTGTGTTTTATCGGCGCGGGCGCGTATATGCATCACATCCCCGCAGCCGTGTGGGAGCTGACCACGCGCGGCGAGTTCTACACTGCTTACACGCCGTACCAGGCCGAGGCGAGTCAGGGCACGCTACAATTGCTGTATGAATATCAGACCATGATGACCAGCCTGACCGGCATGGATGTGTCGAACGCGTCAATGTACGACGGCGCATCGAGTCTGGCTGAAGCGGTGTTGATGGCGGTGCGCGTGAATCGCACCTCCAAGAGCAAGCGGGTGCTGGTGCCGCGCACCGTGCACCCGCTGTATCGCAAGGTCGCACAGGCAATTGTCAAGAACCAGGGTATCGTACTCGAAGAGTTGGATTATGATCGTGCGGGCGGTTTCATTGACCCGGCGGCGTTGCCGAAGGATCCCGGTGATTTCGCCGCGTTAGTCATTCCGCAGCCGAACTTCTTCGGCGTGCTGGAAGAAGTCGATGCGCTCACCGACTGGGCGCAGCAGCATAAAGCCCTGGCCATCGCGGTAGTGAATCCCACCTCGCTTGCGATGCTCAAACCGCCCGGTCAGTGGGGCACGCGCGGTGCCGACATCGCCTGCGGCGACGGCCAGCCGCTGGGCGCGCCGCTGTCGTCGGGTGGACCGTATTTCGGCTTCATGTGCTGCAAGCAGGAGCACGTGCGGCAGATGCCGGGGCGCATCATCGGCCGCACCGTCGATCTTGACGGCAAGCCCGGGTTTGCGCTCACCTTGCAGGCGCGCGAGCAGCATATCCGCCGCTCCAAGGCGACCTCGAACATCTGTACCAATCAGGGTTTGCTGGTCACGGCTGCGACCATTTACATGTCGCTGGTCGGCGCTGAAGGTCTGGAGCGCGTGGCCGCCGCCTGCCATGCCAACACCCGCGCCCTGGTGGACAGGTTAGGTGCCGTGCCCGGCGTTGCGTTGTTGTTCAATCGGCCCGTATTCCATGAAAGCGCCTTGCGCTTGTCCGCTCCTGTGGGGCCGGTTCTTGACCAACTCGCGACGCACAATATTCTCGGCGGCTACAGTTTGGCCGCCGATTACCCGGAGCTGGGTAACGCACTGCTGGTGTGCGCCACCGAAGTGCATGCGGATGAGGATATATCCGCGTTTGCAACTGCCTTGCGCGCCGCGCTCGGGCAGAAATAACTCAACTGGAGGAACACGTTATGGCGAAAATAAATTTTAAAGGCAATGCGGTCAGCACCAACGGCGAGCTACCGAAGATAGGGATGCAGGCACCCGCCTTTCATCTGGTTGATGCCAATCTGACCGACGTTCACCTGACCACTTACCAAGGCAAGAAGAAGGTCCTGAACATTGTGCCGAGTCTTGACACCGGCATCTGCGCCACCTCGGCAAAAACTTTTGACAAGGCAGCACCAGCGCACAAAGATGCAGTTTTTCTAACCATCTCGGCCGATTTACCGTTCGCGCAGGGACGTTTTTGCAAAGCCGAAAACGTGACCAATGTCATCGCGTTGTCGATGATGCGCTCACGCAATTTTGCAAAGGACTACGGCGTGTTGATGACTGATGGTCCGCTCGCGGGTATCTGTGCGCGTGCGGTCGTGGTGTTGGATGCCAATGACAAAGTGCTCTACACCGAACTGGTGCCCGAAATTACCACCGAGCCAAACTACGCAGCGGCATTGGCAGCGTTGAAACAGTCGTAACGTTGGTAGCAGCGGGCAGCAATGGTCTTCACCCACGGGTTTGAACCGGCTCCGCGCGCGCAACTGGCGCGCTGGGCGGGTTGGTATTTTTTAGCCAACGCCGGGGTGCTGTTGCTGCTGTCGCTGCGCTATTTTTTTGCGGCGCCGGTGTCGGACGAGCTGCTGGCCGAGGTGTTTTCGATATTAGCCGCGACCGGGCACTTCGCCTCGTTTGCGCTGGCGGGTGCGCTGGTGAGCTTGCCGCTGATTATGCTGGTGCCGCGCAAAGCTGTGGTATTTGCGTTCGCGCAAATTTTTATGGCCGTTGTGTTGTTGGCGTTTGTTATCGACACCTTTGTATTTGCCCAATACCGATATCACCTCAATGGCATGGTGCTTGACTTATTACTGGGTGGCGCCGCGCTGGAAATTTTCACCTTCTCGGGAGTGGTGTGGTTATTGTTCGTGCTGCTGCTGCTGGGCAGTCTCGCCGCGCAGTGGTGGCTGGGACGTTGGATATGGAATTGGACGCAACGCACGCGGCGCAACCACTATGGTTGTGTGATCGCCGCTGTGCTGGCGAGCGTGTTTGCAACCGAGAACGTCGTATACGCGTGGGCGGACGCCAGTGCTTACACGCCGATCACCAGACAGATCCGCGTGTTGCCCGGCTACGCGCCGCTGACCGCGAAGAAATTTTTTGACCGCTTCGGTTTGAGCAGCGCGCCGAGCCCGATGGCAACACTGAATGTGGAACGTAACAGTGGAGTGCGTTATCCCGCGCACGCCTTGCAATGTGCGGCACCCGCATCGCCACTGAATATTCTCATGGTGTTGATCGACGCCTGGCGCTTCGATGCACTCACGCCGGAAGTCACGCCCAATATTTACCAGCTGGTGGATTCCAGCTGGCGTTTTGAAAATCATTTTAGCGGGGCGAATTCCACACGCACCGGCGTATTCAGCCTGATGTATGGCATTCCCGGGACGTATTGGAATGCCATGCTTGCAGAGCAGCGCGGTCCGGTGTTGATCGAACAGCTGGTGCATGACAATTACCGCATGGGTATTTTCGGCAGCGCCAAACTCACCAGCCCGGAGTTCGACCGCACCGTGTTCGCACCAGTTAAAAATCTGCGCACCCAATCGCAGGGTGCGACGCCCAGTGCGCGCGACCAGAATATTACCGACGAATTCCGCGCATTCCTCGGCCAGCCAGATATCGCGCGCCAGCCGTTCTTCGGCTTTTTGTTTTACGACTCGCCGCACGGTTATGATTTTCCAGCCAATTATCCGTTGCCGTTTACGCCGTCGTGGGCGCAGGTGAATTATCTGGCGCTGAACAATGATTCTGATCCGGTGCCGTTTGTTAATCGCTACAAGAATTCGGTGCACTACACCGACAGCCTGGTGGGGCAGGTGCTTGACACATTGCGCGCACAGAACCTGCTCGGCAAAACCATCGTCATCGTGACCGGTGACCATGGCCAGGAATTCAACGACAACAAACTCAACTACTGGGGCCACAACAGCAACTTCTCACGCTATCAAACTCAGGTGCCGCTGTTGATTCGCTGGCCCGGCCAGGGCGCGCAGCGCTTTACGCATCGCACCAGCCATTTTGATGTGGTGCCGACCTTGCTGCACGACGCGCTAGGTTGTACGAACCCGGCGCATGATTACAGTAGCGGCTTGCGTCTGACGGAAGTTGACGAGCAACGCCTGATGATATTGTCAAGCTACGAACAGTTCGCGCTGGTGGAGCCGACGCGCACTGCAATTGTCGACGATCTGGGCAGCATGGATGTGGTCGATGAGCGTTATCGCCCGAGTAGCGACAAGCTCGCGCCGCCGCGTTTGGCGCAAGCGATGGAGGAGATGGCGCGATTCTATAAACGCTGAAAACGCTGAATAATTAGTGAGGCTAAAGCAGAGCGTCCCTTCCCCCTGCAAGGGGGAAGGATAGGATGGGAGTGATGAAAAAGGACGGTGTGCTGGCACACCCCCATCCCGGCCTTCCCCCTTGCAGGGGGAAGGAGCAGCTTTTTCAATTTTTAAGTTTCGTTAGAGTGTCGTACCTAACATAGGTCAACAGGCCTAAAAAATTTAACGGAGTACCTATGCTGATTTTCGAACACTCACAACCCGGCCGCGCCAACTTCGCCCAACTGCCTGTAGCAAGCGCACCGGCCAACGACATTCCGGACAAATTCCTGCGTAAAACCCGTTCGCTGTTGCCGCAGGTTTCGGAGCTGCAAGCGGTGCGGCACTACACGCGGCTGTCGCAGAAAAATTTTTCCATCGACACGCATTTTTATCCGCTGGGTTCCTGCACCATGAAATACAACCCGCGCGGCTGTAATACGTTGGCGATGCTGCCGGGTTTTCTGGCGCGGCATCCTTTGGCTCCGGACACGCACAGTCAGGGCTTTCTCGCCTGCATGTACGACTTGCAGGAAATACTCAAAGACGTGACCGGCATGAAAGGCGTGTCGATGGCGCCGATGGCTGGTTCGCAAGGCGAGTTCGCCGGGGTCGCGATGATTCGCGCGTATCACGATGCACGTGGCGATACGGCGCGCAGCGAAATTCTGGTGCCGGATGCAGCACACGGTACTAACCCCGCGACGGCGGCGATGTGCGGCTACACCGTGAAAGAAATTCCGACCAATGATCAGGGCGACGTCGATCTGACAGCGTTGAAAGCAGCGGTGGGTCCGCACACGGCGGGCATTATGTTGACCAATCCGTCAACACTTGGCGTATTCGAACGCAACATCGTCGCGATTGCGAAAGTGATGCACGACGCGGGTGGCTTGTTGTATTACGACGGTGCCAATCTCAATGCCATTCTCGGAAAAGTCAAGCCCGGCGACATGGGCTTTGACGTCATTCACATGAACCTGCACAAAACCTTCTCCACACCGCACGGCGGCGGCGGACCCGGTGCAGGGCCGGTAGGTGTGAGCGAACGCTTGTTGCCATTCATGCCGATCCCGGTCGTGACTAAAGAAGGTGAGCGCTATCGCTGGCTCACTGAAAAAGATCGTCCCAAAAGTATCGGTCGCATGTCGGCGTTCGGTGGCAATGCGAGCGTATTGCTGCGCGCCTACATCTACGCGCGCCTGCTCGGCCGCGCGGGCATGCAGCGTGTGGCCGAATACTCCACGCTCAATGCCAATTACCTGATGGCGCGGTTGCAGCAGCTTGGTTATGTCATGGCACTTCCACAGCGCCGTGCGACGCACGAGTTTGTCGTCACGCTCAAGGCTGAGGCAAAAGAGCTGCACGTGAATGCGATGGATTTTGCCAAGCGTCTGCTCGATTACGGCTTCCACGCACCGACCACGTACTTCCCGCTGATCGTGCCGGAATGTCTGCTGATCGAGCCGACCGAAACTGAATCGAAAGAAGCGCTGGATGGCTTTGTCGACGCGATGGCCAAGATCCGCCACGAAGCGCAAAGCACGCCGGAAATTTTGAAAGGCGCGCCGCATACGCTGCCGGTGAAGCGTCTCGACGATGTCAAGGCGGCGCGCGAATTGGATCTGGCGTGGAAACCGTCGTAATGTTCAATCACGTCCATTGTTCAGGTTGACGCGCGATGCCCAAGCCCGGTAAGTCAGGTATCGCTCGCGTTATTCATGCCTCCGGGTACACGTGGGCCGGACTCAAGGCGGCATTCAAGTACGAAGCCGCATTTCGCCAGGAATTATTTTTATGTATCGTCCTGGCACCGGTGGCGTTATGGGTTGCTCACACCGGTGTTGAACGCGCGTTGCTGATCGGCAGTTTGTTACTGGTTCTGATGGTTGAGTTGCTCAACAGCGCCATCGAAGCCGTGGTGGATCGCATCAGCGACGACCACCACGAACTTGCCGGGCGCGCCAAAGACATCGGCTCGGCGGCGGTGTTTGTGTCACTGCTGAACGTCGTCGTGGTCTGGGCGCTGGTCTTGACGTAGGGTGGACACCGCCCACCGCACTTTTTGAACACAAACAACCGGTGGGTAGTGCCCACCCTACAGAGGATTACACTATGTCGGCACTGATCTGCGGTTCCATGGCGTTCGACACCATCATGGTGTTCAACGACCG
>JANMQQ010000349.1:0-5009 GCA_031370545.1 Gammaproteobacteria bacterium | reverse complement strand
TGCTTCGGTCCAGCGCGGCGGCGTGTTAGGCACACCGGCGGCAACCAATTTGTGGAACATTGGCTTGCTGCGCGCGTTGGAATGCTTGCCGCCGACCCAAATCGCCAGCTTGGAATGATCAGGATCGTTGATCTGCATCGGCGGACACGGCGGATAACAGGCGCCGCAGCAGATACATTTTTTCTCATCGACTTCCAATGACGGCTTGCCATTGACGAGCGCGGGGCGAATCGCCGCGACCGGGCAACGTGCCACAACTGCCGGACGCTCGCACACATTGGCCACCAAGTCGTGATTAATCTTGGGGGGCTTGGTGTGTTGCACGTTGATGGCGATATCACCTTGGCCACCGCAGTTAATCTGGCAGCACGATGTCGTGATGTGCACACGGTTCGGCATACGCTCGGTGGTGAACTCTTCGTAGAGCTCATCCATCAACGCCTTGACAACACCCGATGCATCGGTGCCGGGGATATCGCAGTGCAACCAACCCTGCGTGTGAGAAATCATCGTGACCGAGGGACCGGTGCCCCCGACCGGATAACCTGCGTCGGTGAACGCCTTGATCAATGGTTCGACTTTATCTTTGCTTGAAACCATCACTTCGAGGTTCGAGCGAATCGTGAAGCGCACATAACCTTCGCCGAGAGTGTCGATGATGTCGCAGATCAGGTTGATCTCGTATGGCCCGAGCTGACGCTGAGTGCCGACACGCACTGTCCAGATTTCGTCGCCGCTGTACGCGACGTGGCGCAATACGCCAGGACGCGGGCGTTCGTGATACTTCCAGTTGCCGTAGTTTTTGATCATCAACGGATGCATGTACTGAAAGCCATCCGGCACGCCGCTTTCGATTGGATAACGCGGTGTGGTTTTTTCCACTGTCGCCTGAGCCTGAGCCATTTTGATTAATCTCCCAAATCCTGAAAAATTTGCAGTTACATTGAGCCGGTGTAGATTGAGCGAGAAATCAACCCGCCACTTGGCGTTGCTTCCATTTCTCGGCTTCTTCGTCCCAGGTATCCATACGCACGTACGAGCTGGTACGCGGGCTGGTGATCATGTGCGGATTGGGTTCGATGCCGACGCCTTCGAGGAAATTCACCAAGCCGATGCGGTCGATGGTTTCACCGCAACGCTCGTGTTCCAGTGCGTTTTCCGCCCAGAAGTCGATGGTGCGCACGGCCAGATCACGAATCTGTTCGTAGTCTTCGTCGGTTTCCAGCTTCATGAACGGCACAATCACGGTGCCCATGGTGTCGCCGATTTTCAGGGTACGCTTGCCACCGATCAAAATACTTACACCGTGATCTTTACCGGGCTTGAGAGCCTTGGTCATGACATTGATGCAGTGCATGCAACGTACACAGTTGCGGTTGTCGACTTCCAATGTGTTGTCGTCGTTCAGCGACAATGCCTTGGTCGGGCAGCGGCTGATGACGTTGTCGACTACATACTTTTGACCTTTCTGTTTGACGAAGGCCTGCACTTCTTTCTGGTCGACTTGCATGTCGTCGCGCCAGGTACCGATCACCGAGAAGTCTGAACGCTGAATGGAGTTCATGCAGTCGTTGGGGCAGCCAGACACTTTAAATTTGAACTTGTACGGCAGAGCAGGACGGTGCATATCATCGAGGAAGTTATTCACCAAGGTGCGATGAATCTTTTGCTCGTTGGCGCACGATTGCTCGCAACGCGCTGCACCTACGCAGCTCATGCCGGTGCGTACGCAGGGGCCTGCGCCGCCGAGATCCCAACCATATTCATTAATTTCGTCGAAAAAGTGCTGAGTGTTTGCGGTGGTGGTGCCGATGAACATGATGTTGCCGGTCTGACCGTGAAAGGCGATCAGGCCCGAACCGTATTTGTTCCAGGAGTTCGACAACTGGCGCAACATCTTGGTGGTGTAATGGTTACCTGCGGGTGGCTGCACGCGCAGCGTATGGAATTCTTTGGATTCGGGGAACATCTTGGCGACTTCAGAGAAGCGCGGAATGATACCGCCGCCGTAACCAAACACCGATACCGTGCCGCCCTTCCAGTAACCGAGACGCGTCTTATAGGAATGTTCGAGCTGACCGAGTAAATCCACCATCATGTTGTTGTCATGTGCGAGACGCTTCAGCCCGGTGACGAAGCTGGGCCACGGACCGCTTTCGAGCTGGTCCAACATCGGTGTCTCATGAAACGGCTTGGTGGATTTCTTTTCCTTCGGCAGGAAGGACGCGTGTTTTTCCGGATTCTTTGGTGTCTGGTCGGCCATATATTTGCTCCTGTTATCCTCTTTGCGGTACCGCGGTGAGGTCATGCGCTGTGTTGAACCACTCCGTCACGCGCAATACCTCAGTGATCGTCGACTTAGGGGAGTCTAGTTAAGCAATTACCATGTTGATACTGACCCAAGGGGGGAGATAAAGACTTAATAGGCTATCTCTTAAGTGATAGGCATCTTGCACCTGCCCCCATACCCCAGTTAGAAGGATAGACGTAATTTACGTAGTCATCATCGCCCGGCTATTGGCGGTTCGTTACGGTAACGCTCGAGGAATTGCGCAACTGTGCTGCAATTACATTCTCAATCCGAAATCCACCACAATTCGCCCTTCGATCTGCACAATGATCGGGCGTACCGTGCGTGGCGCGCCCTAAAATTGCAAAACTATCCGCGTAATGCACAAGATCTCGTGGTTGAAATTCGCGATCCGTTACACGTGAGTGCGCACGAACGCGCCGCAATGATGCAGCGGATTTCGCACACCAACATGGCAATCTTCGCGCTACCGCAAGCCATGGACAAAAACTCCTTCGCGCGCTTCTGTGCTCAATTCGGTTTAACCCGTCTGGACAAGAATCTGTGCGCCGACGACGACGGTATATCGGAACTGCGCGTCATTCCTGAAGGGCGTGCGCAGGAGTACATCCCCTACAGTAACAAGCCGATCAACTGGCATACCGACGGGTATTACAACGCGCCAGCCCAACTGATTCGCGCCATGGTGTTGCATTGCGTGCAAGCGGCGGCGCGCGGTGGTGCGAATGCGTTGCTCGATCACGAGCTCGTTTATATCTTGCTGCGCGATGCCGATCCCGAATTTGTCACGGCCTTGATGCACCCGCACTGCATGACCATTCCGGCCAACATCGAAAATGGCACCGAAATTCGCGCGGCACAAACGGGCCCGGTATTTTCCGTTGATTCATGCGATGGCAGTTTGCACATGCGCTACACCGCGCGCACGCGCTCAATAGCATGGCGTGATGACAGCACCACGCGTGCAGCGCTACAGCAACTCGTTGTCTTGCTAAACTCGGAGCACACCCCTATCTTGCAGCATCGTATGCAGCCGGGTCATGGCATTTTGTGCAATAACGTTTTACATACGCGCACCGGCTTCGAAGACAGCACCCACACTGGCGAGCAGCGCGTGGTGCTGCGTGCGCGTTATTATGATCGCATCACGACAATGAGTGCACCGGTATGATTTATCTCAGCGAAATCCTCATTCAAAATTCACAGGTGAATTCCTTCGAAGAACTGTGCAAGGTCATTACCGCCGTCGCGCAGGGCTCGAATGAATTTCATTTGAAAATTGATATCAAACCCAACTACGGCGACACGCCCGGCGATTGGGAAGACAAAGTTGAAGCAGCATTTTCCGGCGTCAGCTCCATCATGGGCCGACGCATCATCCAAACCGAAGACGACGACTACTAGACGACTACTCATGAAATATCTCAAAGATGATTTCGCGCACCGTGATGCCGACGGTGGTGAAGACGCGGTGACCTCGACGCAGTTACTCGAACAGCGCCTGACGGAACTGGAAAAGAAACTCGCCGGTCTGCCGCCCGCAGCACTGGAAGATCGCGCGCTGGTACAAATTGAAATGGGTCAAGCCCTGGTCGATCTAAAACGCGGCATGCTCGCGTTCGATTTGGGACGCGCGGCCTTCGACACCGCGATTGAGCACGACTTGTGGGAAACCGCCGTGATTGCGTGTGAGATCATGTTTAATGCTGACGTGGAAGACTCGCTGCCCGCACTTGGCCAGGGCCTGTGGTTGGCGATCACCTTTCCGGTTGATCCCGAACTTACCGTCGCGCTGTTGCAGCACGTGGTTGATGAAACTCCGCCGGAATCGGACGGCGCAGCGGTTGCTGCCACCGTCGCGCATTACATCAGCGATGTACGCGGCAGCGGACTAGCCCGCGACAACCTGATGATGTTCACCAATAACATGCTGGCCACGATCGCGCGCCGTCACGGCAACGTGACCACCCAAGAGCAGTTCAGTTTCTGGTTCAACAAACTTGAACTGGGCGACCCGGCGAAATTTCTGCCACGCCTGCGCAACGTGATCGACGTGATGGTGCAAGACAATTGGTGGCTGGACCGCGATGCGATCTGGGCCAAACTGCCCGTACATTAAGGAAAAGTGCCGTGTATTGGCAAGACGAGCCGCAAGCTTCATCAGTTCAAATTCCCGACGATGTCGTGGACTTGGTGTATTCCATCCAGTGCCTGCGTTTGCCGGTGGATCATGCACAGGTGTTGTCACTTGCCGTTCAAAAACAACTGCCATGGTTTGCAACCGAAGAGCGCGCTGCGCTACATACCATTCACGTGGCCGAATCCGGCAACGGTTGGGTGCGCCCTGATGACTTCATCCATCTGTCACGCCGCACTAAGCTGACGTTGCGTGTGCCCAAACATCGTATCGAAGACGCACAACAACTCAGCGGAAAAGCGCTGGATTTAGGCGGGTACCCGCTCACTGTGGGCACGTCAATCATTCGTCCGCTGAGCACGCTCACCACGATTTTTGCCCGTTACGTTGCCGCGTCTGAAAGTGACGAGCAGCAATTTTTACGTGACGCCCTTGCACAACTGAAAGCGCTGGGCGTGCAGCCTAAAAAAATGCTGTGCGGCATGGAGAAAAGCATCGCCACCACCCACGGAGCATTGCGTACGCGCAGCCTCATGCTGGCCGAGCTGAGCGTCGACGAGT
>JANMQQ010000332.1:0-8923 GCA_031370545.1 Gammaproteobacteria bacterium | reverse complement strand
CTGGCGCTCCGATGTCCTGAGTGAGTGCGCCGCTGGCCAGCAAGCTGTCGAACGCGTCCGGTGTTAACTCCATGTTCACCGCTTTCATCAACGCGACCACCCCCGCAACATGCGGTGCGGCCATTGAGGTCCCGGTCAGCAAACGATAGGTATATTCAACGGTGCCGCTGCTGTCGTTTCCTGAAGTGCTATAGATCCCATCGAGCTGGCCGTCGTTATTCGCATCCCAGGAAAACGTTCCACCGGGTGCGGCAACGTCAATCTGCGGTCCGAAATTTGAATACGATGCCCGTCCGAATTTGCTGTCGACCGCGCTCACCGAAGTGACGCCCTGATAGGCTGCGGGATAGCTGGGCGAGCTGCTGTTGTTGTTGCCTGCTGCTGCGACAATGATGACACCCGCGCCCCGTGCGCGCGTGAACGCATCCTGCTCGGATTGCGAATAACCACCGCCGCCCAAACTAAGGTTGATCACGTCAGCGCGCTGCGGAGGCGTGGTGCCGGAGTCATTGTCGAGACCCGCTGCATACAGCACGGCTTGCATGACGTCGTAACTGTTGCCGCCGCCTTTTCCCAGCACGCGCAGCGGCATGATCTTAGCGCCCCACGACACGCCTGCAACGCCGAGTGTGTTATTGGTGGCGGCGGCGATCGTGCCTGCGACATGGGTGCCGTGAAAAGTGCTGCGAGTGCCGTAGGCCAGGTCGCCCGGGTCGTTAGCGTCGTCATCCATGCCATTGCCGTCGCGCGCGCTGGCCAAGTCTTTGATAAAGTCATAACCCGCCACCAACTTGCCCTGCAAGTCCGGGTGGTTTACCAGCACGCCGGTGTCGATCACCGCCACAATCACGTCGGGGCTGCCGTCTTGGGGTGTGCCGGTGGTGATATCCCAAGCCTGCGGTAGATTCATCATTTGATAATCCCACTGATACTGAAATCCGCTGTCGTCCGGTGTTAACGATGCCTCGCGCAGATAATTCAGATCGGCCACGGCAACGTCATCGCGACGGCGCAAGGCCTTTACCGCCATCAGCGTATCAAGTTTGGTTTGGGTTTCGCCGGAGGCTACGCTGCGCGCCCTGACGTTTGCAGCAGACGCTGCACGTAAACCTGGACTGGTAGCGCCTGCCGGGTCCAGCAGCAGCCGTTGCGCGCGCTGTGGCTGGGCGCTTGCGGCGCGCAACGCTTTCGCCAAGGCGCGCGGAGCGCTCGCGGCGTCAGGAGCCGCGTTAAAGCGTGCGACTACTTCACCCGCGACGAAGGCATCGCTTAAATGTAACGACCCGCGTACTTCCATGCTGCTAGTAGCGGTGTCGATGGTCAATTGATAGGTGGTGGCGCCGACGTAGTTGGTTGGCAGTGGATCGCAACGATACAGCGACGAGCCGCATAACAGCACCGCGATATAAACCGGGTGTTGGAGATGCGCGTCGGTAATCGTGAGGCTTTCGGTTGTGCCGACGCCGAATGAACCGTCGATGATTTCCATGCGCTCGTTCATCAACACCAGATCCAAATCATTACGGCGTGCGTCGTCCCCTAACGTTAGCGTGATGGTTTGCCCGGCTTTTAAATCTGCGCTGAAGACATCAATGACATCACCGACCGCGAACGAGTCTCCGTTTGCGCCCCGGTACGGCAAGTTGAGATAGCCCCCCAGGCGTACCAAATTGTCAAGCTTCTGCGCCTGTGCCGGAGTGTCATTGGCGACATAGTGGGCGGCAGGATCATTGACATCACTGTCGACTGCTGTGTGACCCATCGTTTGCACACTGCCGCTGATGACGTAAGTAGGCTCAGGCGTGGATGATTGAGCGCTTCTATTTGAATCATGCTGCGGGAAACATGCAGCGACAAAACTCGCGAGCGCAAACAGTACCGCGCGCGGAAACATCTGGCATGACTTCATTGCGGACACCTACAAATACGCAGCGGTTGTGTCGAAAGAGCAATTAACCCGCTAGATATAACGGCACATGCGGAGGAAAAATTTAGGGGGCGTTATGAGATAACCAAAGCAAAAAAAAGGATATGCGCGAGAGGGGACGTTACAGCGGAGAAACCGGCGTATTCAGCTTGCAATGATGGATGACTGCGGCGAGATAGCGATCGGCGATGTCGGCGTGTTGAAGCAACAGCGCCTGAGCATGTTCGCCAAGTTCTTTGCGTCGAAGCGGATCGCTCAGCAGCCGCGTGATGTGTTCGCGCAGCTCGGCGACATCGCGCACTTGCACGGCAGCATCAGCCGCCAACAGAGCGCGTGCTTCGTCAGCAAAATTGCGCATGTGTGGGCCGAACACCGTGGCCTTGCCCGCACGTGCCGGTTCCAGAATATTGTGGCCACCCACTGGCACCAGTGATCCACCCATGAACACCAACTCTGCGCCGTTGATCAACGCGGGCAGTTCGCCCAGGGTGTCCGTGAGATACACATCGGTTTGCGCGGTCACCGCATCGCCCCGGCTGCGCACGGCGACCTTGAGTTGCGTGGCTGCCAGTTGTTGCAGAATATTTTTTGCGCGTTGCGGATGGCGCGGGGCGATCACCAACAAATCACTTTCACGTGCCAGGTTTTGCCATAAATGAGCGAGTTGAATTTCTTCGTCGTCATGCGTGGAAGCGGCGAGCACATACGGGCGGTCAATCTTGATCGGTGTGATATCACGTCCCTTGTTTGCGGGAGAGAACTTGATGTTGCCGATGACGGTTACGCGTGTTGCCGCTGCACCCAATTCAATAAACGCCGCCCGGTCGGATTCCGAGCGCGCCAGCACCGCATCGACTTGCGCGAGCGTCGCGCCGTACACACTGCGCATCCACGCTCCGGCACGCAGCGTGCGCGCCGACAGGCGGCCATTGATTAGAAGTAACGGGATACCGGCGGCGTTGCAGCGGTGGTACAGATTGGGCCACAACTCGGTTTCCATGATCAGCGCACAACGCGGTTGCAGTGCGCGCAAAAAGCGCTCAACCGCACCACGCCAGTCGATCGGTAAATAGACGTGGTTGATATCGGCGGGCAAGTGTGCGGCTGCGACCGCCGCGCCGGTGGCCGTGGTGGTGCTGATGACCAGGGTCGCGTCGGGATCGCGGGCCCGCAAACGTTCGATCAGCGGCAGCGCGGCGATGACTTCTCCCACCGACGCCGCGTGTAACCAGATTGGGCGTTGCGTGAATCGCGGAATAGTCAAGCCCAGGCGCTGCAGCGCGTAGCGCAAGCCGCCGCGGCGCAATGCCTGACCCAACGTAAAAATGATGAGGGGCACACTCAGTGCCCACAGCAGCGCATCGTATTTCCGCAGTGCGAATCGAGACGTAGAAGAGATGGAGCTGTTCATTACAATTAATTTTTGCGCCGTGCAGGATACAGCGGTGCTTCACCCGGTGGGCGGGTTTTGAAGCGCCGATGCAGCCACAGATATTGTTCTGGTGCGCGGCGCACGGCATGCTCGATGACGCTGTTGATGCGCGTAGCGTCGGCGATGTCGTCGCCGCCGGGAAAATTTTCCAGCGCCGGCAGCAGGATCAGTCGATAACCGCTGCCATCCTCCAGGCGTTGCGGGAAAAACGGCACCACCGGTGCGCCGGACATTTTCGCCAGGCGTGCGGGCGCGGCCAGTGTTGCGCACGTGATGCCCATGAACGGAGCAAACACGCTGTGCTGTGCGCCAAAGTCTTGGTCGGGCGCGTACCAGACCGCATTGCCCTGCTTCAGGCTGCGCAACATGCCACGCACATCGTGGCGTTCGATGGCGCGCTCATAGTTGCGCTCGCGCGCCTGCTTCATCACGGCTTCGAACAAAGGATTGCGGTGCTTTTTGTACATGACATGAAAGCGCTGCTGCAAGGCCAGCAACCGTCCGCCGATTTCCAGGCAGGTGAAGTGCGCGCTAAGTAAAATCACGCCGTGCTGTTGTTGCAGTGCGTGATGCAAGTGCTGCATGCCTTCGATGTTAACCAGCGGCTCAATCTGCGCACGCGTGCCCCACCAACTCAATGCGGTTTCCAGCAGTGAGATGCCTGCGGAACGAAAGTTATCTTTGATTAAAGTATGTTGCTGCGCCGCAGTGCGGTCGGGAAAGCACAGCGCGATGTTGATTTGCGCAACGCTCCGCCGCCACGGCATGAAATGGTAAATGAGCATGCCAAGACCTGCTCCCACCGTCAGTTGCGTGCGGTATGGCAACAGCATTGCGCCACGCAGAAACCCCATGCCCAGCCAGGTGAGCCAGTAACGGGGTGCGAGGAAATCGCGGAGCATAAGCGTGGGACCGGGTGTGCTCAGGTCAACAGCTAACGTAGCGTGCGCCGCGCGCACGATGATGCCGAGTGCTGAATGGATTCGTGCGCACGGCGCACGCTACGGTTACTTTTTCAACCAACTGTTGATTTGTTGGAGGTCGTCAGGCGCAAGCGAGCCGGTCGCGCCTTTCAAGCGCAGCGTGGCGAGAATGTAGTCATAACGCGACTGCGTGTGGTCACGTTGCGCGAGAAACAAACCGGTGCGGGTGTTCAGCACGTCGACGGTGGTGCGGGTGCCGACTTCATAACCCGCCTCGGTTGCCGCAAGCGCGCTCTTGTGTGAAACCACCGCCTGTTTCAACGCGGCAACGCGACTGATGTTTGCAGTCACACCCAAATAAGCCTCGCGGGTTTGCAAGGTCGCGTTGCGGCTTTGTTGTTCCAACGCAAACCTGGCTTGCTCAACTTGAAAATCAGCTCTGCGTACTGCGGACTGGACACTGCCACCTTGATATAGCAGCCAGTTAAATTGCAATCCCACCGACGTGTTTTTGCCTTCCACTCCAGACGGTGCATCGGAGTTATCTGTATTGCTGTAGCTACCTACGGCATCCAGTGTCGGGTAATGAAAACCCCGTTGTCGGCTGACTTCGGCTTCGGCGCTTTCCATCGCAAAACGCGCGGCTTGCACGGTCGGATTTTTCTTCAACGCACTTTGTGCCCACTGTTCAATATCCGCCGGTGTGGGTGGGACCAGTGGCGCATCGCTGTTGAGCGTCGCCAGTGCTGTGTAACTTTTACCGGTCACTTCGCGCAGCGACTCCCACGCATTGGCCAGACGATTGTCCGCGCCAATCACACTTGCGCTGGATAAATCGAAGCGTGCTTGCGCGTCGTGCACGTCGGTGATCGCGATCAAGCCGACATTGAAACGCTGCTTGGTTTGTTCAAGTTGTTTGCCGATGGCTTCGTGCTCGGCTTTGACGAACGCCAGATTGTCTTGCGCGGCCAGCACTTCAAAATAGCGCTCGGCCACCCGCAACGTGAGCGCGAGCTCTTCAGCCTTGAACTGCGCTTCGGCCTGATTGACGAGTGCGTCGGCCTGATCACTTTGCGCAAATGCGTCGGCGTGATACAGCGGTTGCGTGAGCGTAAGGCTATATCCCTTGGACGGGTAGGTGCTGGTGCCGGTGCCGCCGCCAGTGGGAGAAGTGACGTCGGTTTTTGAACGGTTGTAATTGGCAGCGAAATTCACGCTGGGCAAAAAACGCGCCCGGGCTTGCGGCGCGGCTTCCAGTGCTTGGCTCAGTTGTGCGCGCGCGCCGCGAATCTGCGCGTCGTTTTGGGTGGCTTGATTGTAAATCTCGGCCAGATCTTCAGCGCGTGCCGACATCGCCAGCGAGTACAAAGCACCAAACAACAAAATGGACCAAGCGAGCAGTGAAATACGTGGATTCATGATATCCCTCAGTAGGTCGGCATGTGTGGGTCGATTTCCCTGGCCCACGCGTTAATCCCGCCTTGTAGATTGACGACGTTGCTAAAACCGGCTTGGTCCAAAAATGCGCCGACACGTTGACTGCGTACGCCGTGATGACAAATCAGCACATGCTCTTGCTGCGGATCAAGTTCATTCATAGCGCGCATGATCTGGCTCATGGGAATCAGCTTGGAATTTGCCAGATGGCAAATCTGGTACTCCCAGGGCTCGCGCACATCCAGCAGAATGGGCGCATGTTGTGACTTTTCCAGATAAGACTTGAGTTCGCTTGCGGTAATGTGTCGCATTGGACCTGCTCCCCACGAAAAAAACGTGGCTAGAAAATGAAACGTTGTGGTTGCGGCGCGTTGATCAGCGCCGGGACATCCGTTTCAAAAAGAGCTTCCTGAGTCCATTCATTATCACCCAAGCGGGTGATCAAAAAACATTCCATAACCGGTGTATCGCCGACGATTGCAAACAAGCGGCCGCCAATTTTCAAGCGGCGTTTGTAGGCATCCGGCATCAGTGGCAGCGAGCCACCAATAACAATCGCATTGTACGGCGCATCGTTTTCCCAGTCACGACTACCGTCGCCAATTTCAACGGTTACATCACGCCCGCCATGCCGGTTTAAATTCTGCTGCGCCCGCTGCGCAAGCTCAGGATTAATTTCCACCGTGATTACGCGGCGCCCGAGTTTCGCCAGCATCGCGGCGGTATAGCCACAGCCGGTACCGATTTCCAGAACCGTATCGGTGCTATGCAAGGCCAGCGCTTGCAACATGCGGCCTTCCATAATCGGAGTCCACATCGTCTGGCCGTGGCCTAACGGAATCATCATGTCTACAAAGGCCAGATTGCGATAATCCAGCGGCACAAAATCTTCGCGCGGCGTTGCGGCGATAACATCCAATACTTTTTGATCCAGCACTTCCGCCGGGCGGATCTGCTGTTCGATCATGTTGTGCCGTGCTTGTTTGAAATTCATGAACCCACCAGCATGCTGACATCGCGAGGAGGCAACAGGGTAAGCACTTTATAGGTGACTGGCAAGGGTTGCTCGTCGGGCACTTGCATCGACGAGTCTGTTGAATTGAAGCAACGCGCTTGTCGGTGATGACAAGGATGGGCACCTGAGCCGATTGCCCGGTGGTTCTTTCGCTGGATACCGATGCTGAATTCTTGCCAATACCGCGTTGCATACGTTAGTGTCACGTCTCGAGCTGGGGGTGCCTGTGTCATCGACAGTTAAGGTTGATGAAATACCACAGGCTGAGAGACACCCTTCGAACCTGATCCGGATCATTCCGGCGTAGGGAAGCCGAAGCACACGAGTCCGGCTTTCCTGCGTTTTATTTATTGCCTGTGCAGGAGAGACCCATGAGCGCCATCCCCAACGATTTCATTCTCAGCACCGCGCGCTTGTCGGCCGCAGTCACGCAGCCGTTTGCCAGCTCGCGCAAAATCTACGTCACCGGATCGCGGCCCGATGTGCGCGTCGGCATGCGCGAGGTTGATCAACAGTCCACGCCGCTGATGCAGGGCGTGGAAGAAAATCCGCCGATCCCGCTGTACGACACGTCCGGCCCGTACACCGACCCCACCGCAAAAATCGACTTACTCGCGGGTTTAACGCCGTTACGCCAAAACTGGATTCTGGAGCGCGGTGATACTGTGGAACTTTCCGGTCCGTCGTCCGACTACGGCCGTACCCGCCAGAGCGATGTCAAGCTCGCGCACCTGCGCTTCGAGCACATCCGCACGCCGCGCCGCGCCAAGAGCGGCGCCAATGTGTCGCAAATGCACTATGCGCGCAAAGGCATCGTGACGCCGGAGATGGAATACATCGCGATCCGCGAGTCGATGCGCCTGGACGAACTGAAGCGCGATCCGCGCTACAACAAACTACTCAAACAACATCGCGGTAACAATTTCGGTGCAAGCATTCCCGACGCAATCACACCCGAATTCGTGCGCGACGAAGTGGCGCGCGGTCGTGCCATCATCCCCGCCAATATCAATCACCCGGAGCTGGAGCCGATGATTATCGGCCGCAACTTCCGTGTGAAAATCAACACCAACATCGGCAACTCGGCGGTCACCTCGTCGATTGAAGAAGAAGTCGAAAAAATGGTCTGGTCGGCGCGCTGGGGCGGCGACACGCTGATGGATTTGTCCACCGGCAAGAACATTCACGAAACGCGCGAATGGATTATCCGCAACGCACCCATGCCGATCGGCACCGTGCCGATTTATCAGGCGTTGGAAAAAGTAAACGGCAAGGCCGAAGATCTGACCTGGGAATTGTTCCGAGATACCTTGATCGAACAAGCGGAACAGGGTGTTGACTATTTCACCATCCACGCCGGCGTGCTGCTGCGCTACGTGCCGCTCACCGCGCAGCGCCTCACCGGCATTGTGTCACGCGGTGGCGCCATCATGGCCAAGTGGTGCCTCGCGCATCACCAGGAAAATTTCCTCTACAGGCACTTCGAAGACATCTGCGCAATCATGCAAGCCTACGACGTGAGCTTCAGCCTCGGCGACGGCCTGCGTCCCGGCTGCATCGCCGACGCCAACGACGCCGCGCAATTCGGCGAACTCGAAACCCTCGGTGAACTCACCAAAATCGCGTGGGCACATGACATTCAAACCATGATCGAAGGCCCCGGCCACGTGCCGATGCAGCTCATCAAAGAGAACATGGAAAAAGAACTCACCGACTGCTTCGAAGCGCCGTTCTACACGCTCGGGCCACTGACCACCGACATCGCCCCCGGTTACGACCACATCACCAGCGCCATCGGCGCCGCGCAAATCGGTTGGTACGGCACCGCCATGCTCTGCTACGTGACGCCCAAAGAACATCTTGGCCTGCCCAACAAACAAGACGTACGCGACGGCATCATCGCCTACAAAATCGCCGCGCATGCCGCCGACCTCGCCAAAGGTTTCCCCGGCGCGCAGCTCCAAGACAACGCCTTGAGCAAAGCGCGTTTTGAGTTCCGCTGGGAAGACCAATTCAACCTGGGCCTTGATCCCGACAAGGCGCGCGAATTCCACGACGAAACCATGCCCAAAGAAGCCCACAAAGCCGCGCATTTTTGCAGCATGTGCGGGCCGAACTTCTGCTCGATGAAAATCACTCAGGATGTGCGCGATTATGCGCAGGCCAACAGCCTGAGCGAAACCGAAGCC
>JANMQQ010000244.1:0-3456 GCA_031370545.1 Gammaproteobacteria bacterium | reverse complement strand
CAGCATTCCCTGAAAACTGCGGAACGACCAGTATTGAATGAGCATGATGACGAGCAGCGCGGCGCCGAAGAACATTGGCATCTTCATGAAATTAAGGTCCGCCGCTTCGCCGACGATGGGTAGCCCGCCGAGGTAGATATCCACCGAGGCATCGCGTTCGCGGTCGACGATTTTGTGCAAGTCCTCGGTCAGCGCGATGTAGTTCGGGGTCGTTTCGTCCTGCTTGAAATCCGCGATCACCGACGCTGCCTTACCGTCCGGCGACACCAGCGCGTTGATATAGATCGGCATCGAGGCCACAGCGGCTTTGAGTTTCTCGATTTCCGCCGGGGTTTGCGGCACCGTCTCCATCATCGGCCGCACTTCCATGCCCTCGGCTCCGCCCTTGATCGACTTCACCTTGCGCGCGGCGAAACTCAGCACGTTGTGCTTGACCGCGTGCGGTGACTGCTCGATCGCATCCTGGATACGTTTGATCTTCGCCAGTACGTTTGGCTGGTAAACGTCCCCCTGTTTGGGAACGATACCGATCACGGTGTAGTTTTTGCCACCGAAAATTTTATCCAGCAGGTTCGTGGTCTCGACATAAACATGCTTCTGCGGTGCCCACAGATCCGGATTGGTGTCCATCTGGAGGTTGCCCATGCGGGACATTAAAAACCCGGTGATGCCTAGAATCGCGATAGTCACGATCAGACGATGCGAAATGATCCACTGCGCATAGGGACGGAAAAAACGCGATTTAACAGCTTCCATTTGGGGTCTCCTGGCTTGATGATTTGTCGGAACTTTTCATGAATCTAAACTCCATGTAGTTAGTTAAATGACTAAATATTCAGGTTAAAAATACGAGCCTGTAAATTCAATCTTCCCGTTTTTCTGTTTCCAGCTAAGAGTTTGATTGTCGTCATTTCGAAAAGGCGTTCTGGTTGGCCTCGATCCATTGCACGATGCTGTGGGCCGGTCGGCCGAGCACCTGCTGGACCGCATTAGTGACCAATTCAAGGTCGCCCCGGCGGGTCATGGCGCCGATCTTGAGGATTTCGTCAATAATGAACTCAGGCACGGAGGCGGCTTTGAGGCCTGCGCGGAGGTTCGCGTCATCCACCCCTACGTACTTGACTGGGTATCCAAGGACACGCGTGAAGGACGCCGCCACCTCCGCGTAGGTCAGCGCTTCCGGGCCCGTGAGTTTGTAGTTGTGGCCGGAATGGACAGGATCGCGCAATGCGGCGACGGCCACGGCGGCTACATCGAAGGGATGGGTAAAAGCTATCCGGCTGTTTTCCATGGCGCTATAGAGGTGGCCCGTCTTCACGCTCTGTGCGTCCATGAGGAAGTTCGACATGAACCAGCTCGGGCGCAGGATGGTGGCCGGTATGCCACTTTTCGCAAGCCTGGACTCTATCTGTGCGTGAAACCGCGCTAATGGGGCTGGGCTTTCCGGGGCCGCCAGGAAATTCGAAAGCTTGACCAGTCGCGGCAGTCCGAGGGTCTCAGCGGCTGCGATGAAATTGGTTTCCTGCTCGACCATACGTTCGCTCGGTGCTGTGGCCAGGAATGCGGCTTCAACATTCTTCAAGGCGGCATGCAGCGACACTGGATTATCAAAGTCTCCCTTAACTATTTCCACAGCAGTACCGAATTTCATCTTTGCCTTCGCTGGATCACGTGCAAGCACGCGTACCTCCTGATTTGCTTGGATGAGCTGTTTGACGACTTCGCTGCCGACTGTTCCCGTTGCCGCTGTAACTAAAATTAATGTACTTGTCATTTTCTATTCTCCAGTTCAGTTAAATTAAATTGAAAAGCCGCCATCCACATTGATGGTCGTGCCCGTGATGAAACCTGAAGTTGGTGCTGCCAGCAGCGCCACGACGTCGGCAATCTCCGACGGCTGGCCGACGCGGCCCACCGGCATCATCTGTCGCAGTTCCTCAAGGAACTTCGGATCGGCGCCGAGGAGGGCGTCGGTTTCAGTCGGGCCGGGGTGTATGCAATTGACCGTGATCTGCCGCGACGCGAGCTCTCGCGCCCAGGCACGTGTCAACCCGGCGACGGCGGACTTCGTCATCACGATGAGACTGATCCCGGGAGACGGTACGTGATTGACGCTGGTGGCGCCGATATTGATGATGCGGCTGCCCGGACCCATCACGCGCGCGGAGGCGCGTCCCATGAAGAACGCCGTGCGCACATTGACATTTACCATGCGCTCGAACTCCTCGTCGCTACTGTTCTCCAGCAGGACGGCGAAGAAAATAGCTGCGTTGTTTACCAGGATGTCGAGTCGGCCGAAGTGTTCGACGACCTCAGGCACCACGGCGGCGACCGCCTTGGCATCGGCGGCGTCGAACTGGAACGCTTCGCCGCGCACGCCGTTCCCCTTGATGGTGGCGACGACACGTTGTGCCGCCTCGTGCGATTTGACGTAAGTGATGGCGACGTCAGCACCGTCGGCGGCGAGCCGCTCAGCAATGGCGGCACCGATACCCCGGCTCCCGCCGGTGACGAGCGCGACTTTGCCATGTAGAGGTTTGTTCATATCAGATTCCTTTTCTTTAAGAAGCGCGGTTAAATGTATTTGTCATGACCTGTACCCCTGCGTAATCGTTAGGGGGTACGTTATGCGTCGGCGCTCAATGCCTTAACCCATTTGGTGAGGCGTGCGGTTTCCCGCAACATCAGCGTAGGGTCGTTGAAGGCATTCGTCAGTAAGCTCGCGCCTTGCAGCGCCGAAACCAGATGCAACGCATGACCGGAAGATTCATTGCCCATACCCAGCAGACGAAATTGCGCTTCGAGCCAGCCCAGCATCGCCGAGAACATGCCTGCGGATTTGTCTGCCAACGGCCCGCCTTCTTTATGCAATTCCTGACAGAGACTGCCGACGGGACAACCGCTTTGCGCGACCATTTCACGGTTGTCGGCCACCGTTTTGATCGCGGCTAATATTCGCTTCTTTGGGTCAGGTAGCTTGTCCCACTCACTGAACTGGCCACAGACACCTTCTGTGCGGTACTCAATCAGCGCGTGGCCGAGGTCGTCTTTGGTTTTGAAGTAGTAGTACACATTACCCAACGGCACCTTGGATTCATGGGCGATATCCGCAAGCGTGGTCTGATTGAAACCTTGCTGCTGAACCAGCTTGTTCGCGGCCTCAATCAGGCGTGACCGCTTGTCAATTTTGGATTTTTTCATGATCTGAAACAGATTAGTTAGTTGACTAACTAACAATGTAGGCCAGGAATAGCAGGTCTGTCAATCCAGCCTTGCCGTTTTATGGGAACATCAGGGTACACGCTGCCAGCTTTCTTCGTGGCCGGATACCGAACGCACCAGCAACACTTGATCGGTCAGTTCGAGAATCTCATCGCTTGCGCTATAACCCGCCGTGAGACTGGCGACGTCAGATTCGATAATCAGTAAATCAAGGTGCCCACGCTTGAAGCGCCA
>JANMQQ010000033.1:0-3816 GCA_031370545.1 Gammaproteobacteria bacterium | reverse complement strand
GTGGAATTTCTGCGCCGGTGTGCATCAGATACTAACATGCAGCAGCAGCCGACGACCCAATCGCCCGCCGGGATGAGAGCGCGCGAAATCCTCAGGCGTAAAACCGCGTACCTCAAGCAACGCAACGGCGAGCGCATCGCCCATCGCCAACGTGGCCGTGGTACTGGAGGTCGGCGCAAGTCCGAGCGGACAGGCTTCCTGCGCGACCGCGACGTTGATGTGCACGCTGGCATGTTTCGCGACACTCGAGCTTGCATTGCCCGTGAGCGCGATCAGCGGCACGTTCAAACGTTTGAGTATCGGCAGCAAGGTGAGAATTTCTTCAGTCTCGCCGGAGTTGGATAACGCGAGCACCACATCGTGCGCGGTGATCATGCCCAGATCGCCGTGGCTGGCTTCGCCGGGATGCACAAAAAAGGCGGGGCTGCCGGTACTGGCCAGGGTCGCGGCGATTTTGCCGCCGATGTGGCCAGACTTGCCCATGCCCAACACAACGATGCGTCCGGTGCAGTGCAGCATCAGCTCGCAGGCGTGCGCAAAGTTGTCGTCAATACCTGCTACTAGCGCTGCAACTGCACGTGCCTCGATGTCGAGCACGGCTTTGCCCAGTTCGCACATGCGGGCGCGATGCTGTTCGAGGTCGAGTATTGTCATTTTAGCAAATTTGGCTGACGGCATGGTTGGAACGGTCGTTTTTTTTGGCTGCCCAAGGATAAGCTCGTGCGCATGTTATTTGAAATAATATTCCAGAGCGATACCAGCGAAGACCGCCGCACCCAGCCAGCTATTATTCAAAAAGGCTTTGAAATACTGCGTTTCGGTACGCCGGTAGAGCAGGAATTGTTGATACATCGAAAACGCCGCCGCTATGCCTAATCCCGAATAATAGTACAGTCCGAAATTTAATTGCCGCCCGATCAGAATCATCACCACCATGAACGTGACTTGCAGAATCGCGATCATTAACGTGTCGTAGGCGCCGAATAAAATGGCAGTTGATTTGACGCCGATACGCAGGTCATCCGGGCGATCCACCATCGCGTACATGGTGTCGTAAGCAGTTGCCCACAGCATATTTGCGATCAGTAGCAGCCAGGCGATTTTTGGCAGTGCGTCAGTTTGCGCAGCAAACGCCATGGGAATCGCCCAGCCAAAGGTCAGGCCGAGAAACGCTTGTGGCAAGTAGGTATGACGTTTCATAAACGGATAAATAATGGCAAGTCCGGCACCGACCAAGGACAACATAATTGTCAAGGTGTTGATAAGCGACACCAAGCTGAACGCGGCGATACTCAGTACCGCGAACAGCACCAACGCTTCAGCAGGGCTCACCAACCCGGCGGCAATCGGCCGCGCTTGGGTGCGTGCGACCTCGGGGTCGATATTGCGATCTGCATAGTCGTTGATCACACAGCCTGCGGAGCGCATCAGGATCACGCCGCTTACAAATACCGCAAGTACCAGAGGATGCGGATTACCTTCACTTGCGATCCACAAAGCCCAGAGGGTCGGCCACAGCAGCAGAAAAATGCCGACCGGTTTGTTAAGCCGCATCAAGATTGCGTAATGTTTCAGGCGAGCAAGCATGAGATTTTAATTTTCGTCGTGGCTGCGGCGTGTGAATCGAATAATGGCGCGTCGGTCTTTTTTACTGGGTCGACCATGATGGTCTTGATGGAGTATAGCTTGCTGGCGCCGCAGTTCGGATTGTTGCGCACGCGCCAGGGTACTCGCTTCAGTTTCTTGGTACATCCGCTGCGCGCTGGTGGCCGGTCCACGTTGGCTGCGTAATTCCAAAACCGTGACTTCAAACGTTACTTCGCCAGTACGAATTTGCAGGAGCATACCGACGCGCATGCTGCGGCTCGGTTTAGAGCGCTCGCCACTGACGAGTACTTTGCCGCTGTTGATGGCGGCGGTGGCGAGGGCGCGGGTTTTAAAAAATCGAGCGGCCCACAGCCATTTGTCGAGGCGCAGATCGGAATCGGTGTCAGACATCGGGCGTATGCAGTTCAGTGAGCAGCGGAAATTATGCCGAAGTAGAGGTGCACCGCAAGTGTGGTTTGCAGAATTAGCTCAGATCAAGATCGTCAGGCAGCGCGATGTCCATCGCAATCGGCAGATGATCAGAGAAGCGATGTCCCAGCACGTGCACATCGCGAACCTCAAGCGACGGGGTCACCAGAATATGGTCAATGGTGCGGGCAGGGCGCCAGCTCGGAAAGGTTTTCAGGCTGTGTGTGGGTTCACACAAATCAGTCTTGCGCAGCAAGCTGCGCATCTCCGGGCTCGAAGGTTGACAATTCATGTCGCCCATCACGACTACATGTTGATAATTTTTGACGATTTCACCGACGCTGGCTAATTGTCGAGAACGTGCCCGCTGACTTAATGCCAGATGCAGGATTACCAGTACCAGCGGATTGCGCTCGTTGCCGAAGCGCACCATCAACGCACCACGGCCAGGGATCAGTCCGGGGAGTTTATAGTCGACGATCTCGGCGGGTTTAAATCGACTCAGTAGACCATTAGCGTGTTGTGCGAAGCGGCCAAGATCGCGGTTGACCTGATGATGCCAATGTGGAAAACCTGCATGTTCGGCCAGATATTCAGTTTGATTGATGAAGCTGCTGCGGATGCTGCCGCCGTCGGTTTCTTGTAACGCCACCACATCGTAGTCGCTGATGAGTTGCGCGATGCGGCGTAAATTTTCGTAAATCTGCGCGTGCGGGAAGATGTGCTTCCAGCTCATCGTGAAGTAGTCGCGAAATTTGGTTGAGGCGATGCCGACTTGAATGTTGTAACTCAGTAACCGCAGGACTCGTTTTTCCGCAACGCCCGATGCTGGGGCGGGGTCGTAGTACTTCAGTTGCGGTCTCATCGACATGTCTGATCCGTGCTGTAGTCGTCTCGCGCGCTCGTTGCGGCCAGCAATGGCGTCAACGCTCACACGATCCCATCCCCTGGCCGCAGGAACGATGTCTATCGGTTCGTCCGGCTTTGCGTGGCGCACTTCACTATCAGGTTTGATCCTTCGCGCCACGCCGTTTTCTATATCGTTCCGTGTAGGGGAAATCTACAGCATCGAGATTAAAAAAGAGTGAGGTCCACGTCGTAGATCCAGAAAACCAATCAACAAGAGACCACTATTTTTTTGCCGCGCTTTCTTTTTGGATTAAGTAATCCACGACCTTGAACACGTTGGCATGAGTTTGCACGCCCGGCATGGATGCACCGACGCGATACTTGCCATTCACGATGACCGTGGGCACGCCCTTGGCACCATAACGCTGGCTCATTTCCTGAGCGCGACGTACTTTGCTTTCAACTGCAAAGGAGCGAAATGCTTTGCGAAAATCCTCGTCCTTTACGCCGTTCTCGGCAAAGAACGCAGCCAGTTGATCTTCGGTCTCCAGCTTGCGTTTCAATTCGTGAACCGCCGCGAACAGCAAGTCGTGTGTTTTATCGAACACACCCAGCGCTTCTTCGGTGTAATACGCCCGGCCAAACAAGGCCCACTCGGGACGGAAAATTCCCGGCATGCGCACGAACTCGACATTTGCCGGTTTGGTTTTCAGCCACTTTTGTACGTAGGGTTCGAATTGATAACAATGCGGGCAGCCGTACCAGAACAACTCAACTACCTCAACCTTGTTGCCGGTGCTGGTCGGCTGCGGTGGAGTCACCAATTCATAGTGCGAATTTTCAGTATATTCCTCGGCAAATAGCAGCGTGGGTGAGACGAGAGTGAATGCCGCTACTACGAAGATTGATGCGAACGAATTCATTGTTAGGTTCTCCTGGCGAACTTTTGCG
>JANMQQ010000285.1:0-9366 GCA_031370545.1 Gammaproteobacteria bacterium | reverse complement strand
CCTGCCGCTTACAAGGCGGCTGCTCTACCAACTGAGCTAACCCGGCTTAACTGCGTTCGGCGGGTATTTTAAACGTGCTGCGGATTATTTACACGCGCGCTTTTGCTTTTCGACTTTTTCCGTCCCGCTGGTCGCGTTTTTGAGTTGTGCTGCGGTCACGCTGCGTTGCGCGGTTTCATCAACGTCGAGCCAATACTGCAGGGTGCTGTCGAAGTGCTTTTCCACCACCGGACGAAAACCTAGCTTGACCAAGGCATTCACGCGCTTGTTGGCCAGCGCTTCTGAGTCGTATTTGCCGAGCGAAATCATGTTTTCGTATTCGCCGTTGCTGATGATGTTGGCGTCGGCGACTTTTTTCTTGTGTAATTCGCCGAGCCGTTTTTGCGCCGCGCGCTCATCTTTGGTGGCTTCAATCACCCACCATTGCTGCGCGCTGCGAACTTCGCGCTCGCGCAATCCAACGCGCAATCCCACATCCAGACCGGTGAGCTTGGCCGACACGGTTTCCGCATTAAGCAATGCTTTGAACGGGCCCAGTGTGAAGCAGGCGATGGCATCACCGTCAGCTGGACGCTGGCGCCCACCGCGTTCTTCGTTCTTGCGCGCAGCGAGATTGGCCTCGATGCGTTCTGCTTGACGTGCTTCCGCCGCCAAAACTTTCCTTTCAATGTCGGTCAGCGGCGGCGCCGACTCGATGCCGGCCGACGCGCGGGTGTCGTCATTCCCCCGTGCTGCGCTCGCACGCGGAGAATCATCCACCGGCGGTTGCGCAGGTTCGCGCTTACGCGGAGCGGGCGGACTACTCGGCTCGCTGAGCTCTGCTGCGCTGCGGGTCCCGGTCTCGACTTCATGCAACAAGCGAATGGATTTATTGCCGCCCGGTGATTTGGTCGCCGTGACTGCCACCGGTTCGTTGGAAGGCTGATGCAACTGGTGCCATAGCAAAAACGCGGCGTTTACGAACAGCAACAAAAAAAATGCCCACTTCATGACGTGCTCCCTGCAAATACTGCCAGTCCATCCAGTACCAAATACGGCTCATGACGATAGCTCGTGCGCATCAACGGCAACAGCGCTGCCGCATCGCCGCCGGTGATCACACCGCTGATGGGCGCATTTAACTGGCGCTGCGCATCGGTGATCACACGGTCGACAAATGCTGCGGCGGCGAGGCGCGTCCCGGCGAGCACGCCGCTTTGCGTGTCGGTCGCCAGCCACACTTCCGGCACCGACGCATCGTGCGGTGTGGTGCCGATACCGGAGGTGTCGCGCGTCAACGCGCTGCACATGGCGGTAAGTCCAGGCGCGATCAAGCCACCGCGATGTTGCCCGGTGGCGTCAAACACATCGGCTGTGACGGCGGTACCACAATCAACCACGCACACCGCCGTGTCGGTGATGATGCGACGCGCGGCGATCATCGCCAACCAGCGATCCGCACCCAGCCGATCATGGCGCGCATAGGAATTTGTCACGCCATGACCCGTTTTCTGGGCGCGTGCAAACTCGGTATGTAGTTGCCAGCGTTTCTGCACCCAGTCGTATAAGGCATCCGCGATTTTTGTGCCGACCACATTGGAAACCAACACGCGCTCAGGCGCTGCGATACCGCGCCACTGCGCATCCAAATTGAGCGCGAATAATGTTGGCTCGTGCGCCACCGCGCCAGTGCGCGTGTGCACGCCGTCTTCCCACAATGACCACTTCATGCGTGTGTTACCGATATCCGCCAGCAGGATCATGCAGGTACCTCTCGTAAGCTCAATTCACCTGATGCGTAAGCGCGCGTGCTGTCGCCGTGCGCGAATAATAACGCACCTTGCGCGTCGATGCCGTCGACGCGACCTTGTAAGGTTTGCTGCGCTAAATGCAACTCGGCTTGTTTGCCGAAATATGCATCACGTGCGCGCCAGCGCGATAAAAACCCGGCAAAACCGTCGCGTTCGAAGGTTTGCAACGCGAGCAGCACATGCTGCAACAATGTCGCCGCCAAATGATTGCGCGCCGGTGCCACGCCGGTAATTGAAACTATATCGACCCACGGCTGGTCAATGGCGCGCGCTGCATCTGCCGCCATCGCGACGTTAACGCCAATGCCTGCAACGACATAACATGGCCCGGCGGACTCGCCCGCCATTTCCACCAACACGCCCGCCAGCTTCTTGCCCTGCCAGACAATATCGTTGGGCCACTTTAAGCCAACACCCGGCACCCCAACCGCATGCAGCGCTTCGGCCACCGCGACACCTAACGCGAGGCTCAACCCGCCCACTACGGCGGCACCGGAATTAAAACGCCATAGCACCGACAAATAAATATTGCTGCCCAGCGGTGATACCCAGGTGCGGCCACGCCGACCGCGACCGGCGGTCTGACGTTCGGCCAAGCAGGCCCAACCACCGGGCGCACCGCGCTGCGCCTGCTCCACCAAATACGCATTGGTCGACGGCAGTTCCAGATGCACGTCCAGGCGCTTTAGCGCACCGCGCGCCGATGCGGGCAGCGCGGCGAGAATGTCTTCTGCTGCAAGCAACTCTAACGGCACCGGCAAGCGATAACCTTTGCCGGGTACCGCATACGCATCAACGCCCATATTTTTAAGCGTTTGCAATTCGTTCCACACGGTGGCGCGCGTCACGCCCAACGCATCACCCAGAGCTACACCGGAGTGGAAGCGGCCGTCTGCCAGCATATGCAATAAGGCATGGGTATTGCTCATCGTGTCAGCAAGCCTTTCGCGGTGGATTCAAGCAGCCAGCCACGCACCGTTTCGCGCAGTCCCGCGTCGAAAAAATCCATCGGGTTATAGTCATCGGTCAGCACCAGCGCATCGGCGTCCACGGGATAGGGATAACTCTGGCGCATAAAGCTGCGCACTGCGCTGTTGACCAACGGGTGAATGGCAAGCCCCGGAACCTCGCCGAGCGGGAGCAGCGTACGCGCGCCGTTGTAGGCCAAAATTTCCAGATTGCCGATGCTGCTCGTGTCAGTCACTTCAAACCCCGGATACACATCCACGATCTCAAACACGCTGCGCAAGGTGCGCACCACCGAGGAGGTCATGCGCCGCTGCTCGCCGACGCTACCGATAAAGTTGATTCCGATCACTCCACCGGGGCGCAGGTGCTGTGCGATCAAGCTGAACATTTCACGGCTGATCAAATGGTGCGGCATCAGATCGCCGTTGTAGGCATCAAGGATGATGTAGTCATACTGGCGCGGCGTGGTCAGCAGAAAGTGACGCGCGTCGGCGACCACCACGTCGCCGCTGGTTGTGAACCCAAAATAATCGCGCGCCAATTGCGGAATCAGCGGATCAATGTCGACCACGTCGGTGCGTATACCGCGCGCGCTATACCAGGTTGGAATAAACCCGGCACCTAGGCCGACCACCAGACAGTCGCGGCCGTTGGGTTGCAGCCGGTAGGGCAAATACTCCATCAGATAGGGATAGCGATTTACGGTCAGGCCGTTATTCAGGTCCTGCCCGCCTTGCTGCAAACCGTCGATTAATAGCTGGCGCTCGATTGCGTCACCACCGTAGTCGATGTCGATAACCTTGATCGCGCCGTAAAAGTTGTCGCCCGAGAACACTTCGCGTACTTGCGCGTTAGGCATGCTCAACGCGGGCGGCACGATCCATTGCGGTGCCAGTGCGAGACATATCACTAACGCGGCCGCTGCAATGATCACGCGACGCAGCACCACAAAATAGATGGCCGCAATTAGCAACAAGGTAATACCCACGGCGTAGAACGCTTGATTGACGCCTAAATGCGCAATCAAATAAAAGCCGGTGAGCGCGGTGCCAGCGACGCTGCCGACGGTCGACAACGCATACAAACCACCGACCGTGCGGCCGATATTGTCGACCGCGCGCGCGGCGATTTTCACCAGATACGGCGACACGCTACCCAGCAGCAGCAACGCCGGGCCAAATAAAATCATCGAGCTGACAAAAGCTCCGGCACGCAATCCCAACGGCAGACTGGCTTCCAGCACTGGAGCTTTTAACCAGGGAATCAGCAGCACACACACACCTGCGCCAGCGATCAATGCGTACAGATCCGCGCTGTGCCCGCGACGGTCGGCCAGCACGCCGCCGAACCAGTAGCCGAGCGCGAGTGAGATCAGAGTAACGCTGATCAAGGAGGTCCAGACAAACAAGCTCACGCCGAAGAATGGCCCGACCACGCGTGAGCCCAGCACTTCAATCACCATCACTGCGGCGCCACACACCAGCGCGCTGAACAGTAGATAGGCGAACAACAATTTACTGCGACGGGCTTCGGTCATGGTGGTCTCTTGAAAGATTGTTTTAGGAACGGGGCAGGCACGTCGACCTAACCACCCCGGCAACTGCTCCTGCGTTGCTCTACCTTCCGCCATCCATGGCGGTCGCCGTCCGCTTCGCGTCCTCCCCTCCTTATTTTCAAGGAGGGGTGCCCCGCAGGGGCGGGGTGGTTGAAGTTGCAGTTGCAGTTGCAGTTAAACACGGCGCATACACCGACACTTCCTGTTCACGCCCTTTGACGCGGAACGCACCGCGTTCGCTCATCCCGCTCGCCAGCTCGGCAGGTAACCGGCGATACACCTCGGCGCTGATCAGTACATCGGTGCCCAACGCTTTATTCAAGGTCTCCAGTCTTGACGCAACATTCACTGCATCACCGATAACGGCGTATTTCATGCGCGTCTCGCCGCCCAGACTCCCTGCCACCACCCGCCCGGTGTGCACGCCGATGCGCGCTTTTAGTTCTTTTATGCCGCTTTGGGTCCAGCATTGTGCCAGACCGTTACGTTGCCATTCGTTGTTCAACTGCGCCAAGCGGTCACGCATCGCCAACGCGCAGCGCAACGCTTGCTGTGGATGATCCTCGCGGTAATACGGTGCACCGAATACCGCGAGGATGGCATCACCGAGAAACTCAATAACACATCCGTGGTGCATGTCGATCAACACATTCATAGCACCCAGATATTGATTGAGCATGTCAAGCAGTTGCACCGGCGGAAGATGTTCGCAAATGGTTGAGTAACTCGACAGGTCGCTGAATAAAATGGTGACCTCGCGTTCTTCGGCGCTGGGCGCAGCCGTGTCACGGTGCTCGAGCAGTTCGCGCGCGACATCCTCGCTGACGTAGCGGCCAAACGTCGCACGGATGAATTCGCGATCTTGCAGCCCTTCGGCCATTTTATCGAAGTGGCGACTCATCAGCCCGAATTCGTCAATGCGGGTGAGGCCGAGCCGGGTGGCCAGTTCGCCGCGCGCCACCGCCGCCGTGGCGTCGATGATGCGGGTGAGCGGATCACGCACACTGCGCGCTACCGCCAGTGAAATCAGACCCAACAGCACGGCGGCGATTCCGAACACACCTAACGTCACCCACATGACATCGCGCTTCATCACTTCAATACGTGACGCCTGCACATCGGCGCCGACCAAGGCAATGCCCTTGCCGGCGGCATCGCGCACCGGCGCATAGCCTGATAACGTCAGCCCAAATTCGTCGCGAAACGGTTCGTCTTCAACCGCTGGTGCATTGAAACCGGATTGCAGCACCGGCAGCGCGCGCGCGTCGTATTCGGCGCCCGGCGTTGCCAGGGCGCCGTCCTTGACATAATCGACAAAGAACCGCAACAGCCCCGGCTGATCGGTCAGGCGTAGCAGATAGATGCTTTGAATATCGGTGTCCACTTGTGCCGCTGCGGCGAAGCGTGCACGCAGGGTTTCGTGATAAGCGGTGGGCTCGTGCGCATCGAGCGCAACCTGCGTCAGGGACTCCGCACTCACCGATGCGGCCAGCCCGGTCACCGTGCTGAGTAACCGCCGCTGCAAATGTGTCAACTCGGAACTGACACTGTAGAAATAGAAAATTGTCGCAATCAAGGCGAGCGACACCAGCACGGTACCGCCATACAATCCGGTCAGACGCAGATGAAAACGCTGCCACGCACGCAAGCGCAACAACGGGTCGACTACCACGCTGTTCAATTTGGACGGATCGTCCGGAATCTGTATGGGTGTCGCAGACATCGCTTGAGAGGCGTCACATTATGAGGTGGCCATCTTCTAACAATTCACCGGGCGCTTCAATGACGCTCACGTTTAAGCGTTTTTGTCCGATGATTGCAACTGCATGCTCGTACACGGAGTGACCTTTGATAAACATCAACATTAAGAAAAATTCCTGTTGCGGACTGATCTTCTGGAGCCTGTGCGGAATGTTGACCTGCCCCGCCGCACACGCGGAACTCTACTCATGGAAAGACAGCAACGGCAAAACCATTTTCAGCGACCGGCCGCCGCTCGACTCGGAAAAAAATGTCGCCACCGAAACCGGCGGTAAGGCAAAAAACGGCACTTCTGGCGATAAGGGCGACGATCCACGCAATGCGCTGCTGCGCGATGAAGCTAAAAAAAAGAAGGTTCAGGATAACGACAAAAAGCTCATCAAGTGGCGCTGCACCGAGCTCGACAAACAATATCAAATCTTGCTAGTCGAATATGACAACACCGTGAACACTGATGCCAAAAAAGCCGCAGCACTGAAAGTCGACGCCGATAACCACAAGGACACGCTCGACAAGCTGTGTAATTGAACATCTCAAGCGTTCTTGCGTACCACGACCGGCAGGTGTTTGCGTAAATAGTCAACCTGCGCACATTCTTCCAAACGCTTTCCAAAGCAATGCTGCACATCACAGAGCGATTCGTGCCAGTAAAATGTGAGCTGCCGTCATTCGCCCAAGTAGGCGTGTCGCACTTGCGGGTCGCACAGCAGTTGCTCCGCCGCCCCCGTCAAGGTCACCGCGCCGCTTTCCATCACATAGCCACGCTGGCTGACTTCAAGCGCGCGCTTTGCATTTTGCTCCACCAATAAAATGGTCACACCGTTTTGCGCGATGGTACGAATGGTTTCGAAAATTTTTTCGACCATCAACGGTGCTAAACCCATGCTGGGCTCGTCCAACAGCAGCAGTCGGGGACGACTCATCAACGCGCGCCCCATCGCCAGCATTTGCTGTTCGCCTCCCGACAAGGTGCCAGCTTTTTGCATTTGCCGTTCGGCGAGTCGCGGAAACAGCGTGAACACCCGTTCAAGATCGCTTTTGATGCCGTCACGGTCAGTGCGTGTGTACGCGCCCATGTCGAGATTTTCTACGACGCTCATGCGCCCGAAAATGCCGCGCCCTTCCGGCACCAAGGCTAGACCGCGACGAGCAATAAGGTGTGCGGGCAAATGGGTGATGGCCTGGCCATCGTAAAGCACTGACCCGTCTGCGGCAGGCAGCAATCCACACAGAGCTTTCAACAGCGTGGATTTACCGGCGCCGTTGGCACCAATCAGGCACACCAGCTCGCCGCGCTCGACGTGTAAGCCCACGCCTTTTACTGCTTTGATGCCACCATATGAGACGGCGAATTGGTTTAGTTCGAGCAGGTTCACGCGATTGCTCCACCCAAATAGGCCTCAATCACGCGCGGATCGCGGCGCACTTGCGCGGGTGCGCCTTCGGCGATTTTCTTACCGTAGTCAAGCACTGCTACCCGATCGCACAAACCCATCACCAGTTTTACGTCGTGCTCGATCAGCAGCAGCGTCACCCCTAACTCGCTGCGCAGCCGTTGCAGCAGCGTGGTGAGCGCGGCGCGTTCGCTGGGATTCATGCCGGCGGCGGGTTCGTCCAAGGCCAGCAGTTTGGGTTCCGTAGCCAGCGCGCGCGCGATTTCCAGGCGGCGCTGATCACCGTAACTTAAATGTTTCGCCAGCGCCTGGGCATGCGGGCGGATACCGACGACTTCAAGCAGTTCGTATGCGCGCTTGCGCATCCCCGCTTCTTCGCCGCGCACCTGCGGCGAACGCGTGATTGCACCCCACACGCCGGTATGCGTGCGACAATGTCGCCCGACCATGACATTTTCAAGGGCGCTCATGTTGGCGAACAAGCGGATGTTCTGGAAGGTACGCGCCAAACCCAAATGCACGATAGTGTGAGGCTTGCGCGCCAGCAAGGATTGGCCGTTGAAATGCACCTGTCCCCCGGTCGCGGTGTACAGACCGGTGAGCACGTTGAACAACGTGGTTTTACCTGCACCGTTGGGACCGATCAAGCCAAAAATTTCGCCCGCATTCACGCTCAGTGACACATCGCTCAGCGCCGCTAAGCCACCAAAAGATTTGTTGATCTGTTCTGCGACAAGCAAGGTCATTTGCTGGCGTCGTACATGCTGGCACGTTCTTGTTCGAGCACGGCTTCATCCGCATTGAATTCGCGGGCGCGGCGTTTCGACGGTAACAATCCTTCGGGGCGCACAAGCATCATCGCCACCAGCGCGAGCCCGAAAATCAACATGCGTAAATCGGTCGGCTCGACTATGACGCGCCCGAACAACACGCGCTCCAGTTCACCAATGTAACGCAGCGCCTCCGGCAACACCGTGAGCAACACCGCGCCCAAGATCACACCCGGTAAATTGCCCATGCCACCGAGCACGATCATGCATAGGATCATGATGGATTCGAGCAGATTAAAACTCTCAGGACTGACAAAACCTTGAAACCCGGCAAATAACCCGCCGCTCAAACCGGCAAACGACGCGCCCATCGCGAACGCCAGCAACTTGATGTTACGCGTGTTGATACCCATCGCGCTCGCGGCCACTTCATCTTCGCGGATCGCGATCCACGCGCGCCCGATGCGCGAATCCTGCAAGCGCATGCACACAAAAATAATCAGCAAGGTGAATGCGAGGAATACGTAATACAACAGCGTGCCGCCGGTAAATGTCATACCCAGGATCTCCTGGGTTTGATTCAGACTGAATTCGCCCACGCGTAACGGGTCGATCAGATTGACGCCCTGCGGGCCGTTGGTAATGTTGACCGGCGCATTCAGATTGTTCAAAAAAATGCGGATGATCTCGCCGAAACCCAGGGTAACGATGGCCAGATAATCACCGCGCAAACGCAACGTCGGCGCACCCAGCAATACGCCGAAAAATGCCGCAACCAGCGCCCCCAGCGGCAACGTCACCCAAAACGGTAAATGCAATCCGAAATGCGGCGACGACAACAGCGCGTACACATACGCGCCGACCGCATAAAACGCGATGTAACCGAGATCGAGCAACCCGGCAAACCCAACCACGATGTTGAGCCCAAGTGCGAGCATCACATACAACAACGTGAAGTTAAGCACGCGCACCCAGACGCGCCCCAAACCGAAGTCCACCAGAAACGGCAGCACGGCTAGCAGGATGCCCAAGGCGACAAATGCAATCCACGCGGCACGGCGGTCGTGTTTGAGGCGGGACCAGTTTTGAAGAATCTCGTGCATTTACCCACCGCAAACTATGGGTGG
>JANMQQ010000273.1:0-4493 GCA_031370545.1 Gammaproteobacteria bacterium | reverse complement strand
TTACGGCCTGCTATCTTGCTGTTTGGAAACTTACGACCCCTGATTGCTCAGCCGCCGCTTCCTCATGCTACCAAGGCGTACGGACAACTCCTTGGGCGGGACTTGAACCCGCTAGATTTAATGCTGTTACTGCGAACGGTCGGACACGATTTATCGTTAATTGGTGTCTGACCCCAAGGGCCAACATAGCTCGATTTGCGGTCTAACGTAATGGATAGCGTTGCCCGTAGTACCGCTCCATTAGATCAGTCATTTTCTCAATTGCTTCCTCTTCGGAGGACTCGCTTGTCTGCAACGATAGCCAAAGTTCAAACTCTTCTTGTTGCAAACCTTTACGCCCTAGCATCATCCAAGGGGCGATTTGCCGTCTCTTTTCATCGTTGAATTTCAGCCGAAAGACAACGTCTCGTGCTTCAATTTCGTTCATTACTGACGGATGCGCCTGTACGATGGCGACGAGAATTTCCTGCGAGTATTCCATTGCTGTCCTCTTGATTGCCTAACGTTAACGTTAATTAGAGTTGGACACGATTTATTCTCCGGCCCCAAGATCCCCGTAATCGTTTTTCATTGCAATAAGCGTTAATTGGAACCTGACCCCAGTGGCACTCTCTCCAGCGTTGTCCCGCATTACCGTTTCTCCTCGTTTCCGCTAGAGGCACCCATCAAACAATCCTGCATTGGCACAATGCCAATTAAGTTAAGTTAAGTTAAGTTCACTTCCCACTCATGCGTTGTGCCATTCGTCGACTAAAGCTGAATTTACGCTGAATTATCGTTATTAGTGTCTGACCCCAATAGACCTCGTTCCACCCTTTCCACCCCACCGAACGAAGAGTTATGGGTTTGGAAGTTCGGCACGACGGGTTAAGCGAATGTTAATTTCGTTTTGTGGCTCGCCCTCAATGTAGCCATTGACATCAAAGGTTTGCTGTCCGGGCGCGCCGGAGAGGATGAGATTGAATTGCTCCCTGTTTCCGAACACTGAAAAAGGCTCGCCGCTGTAATGCCTAACTGTAATCCGTGCAGAAAAAGAATTGTTCTGAACGTCGTATTCACCGACGTAGGTGTATTGGCTGTCTCCGCCAAGTACCCTTTGTGTCTCAAGAACGGCGACGCCAGAACCAAATATTTCTTGATTTGAAAAGAACTCAACTGACCACAGCGCTTCAACGCTCATAGGAGGCTCCAATACAATTCAGCGAGTAAATAGTAAATAGGGTCGGACACGATTTATCGTTAATTGGTGCCTGATCCCAAGGGCTGATTCCCTATTGTCAGGCCCACACCTGTTTCTGCGTATTATCCTGAAACATCAAGATTGACACCGAAGGTCTTGTTGATCGCGCTGCCACACTCTCCATATGAAACCGCAACCGATTGGTCAATTTCAATTGTGCAGAGGACTCTTTTTAATTCGTTACCAACAATTCCCAGAATCATGACTTGATTGAACTCTGATTGCGTTGCCATGCGTATGACAGCGAGTTTTACACCGTTGCTCTCTATGTAATTTGCCTGAGAACGTAGATTTACCTTGATGCCGACGTTGCCGGTGGACGCCAGATATTCCTCGGTTTTCTTTCGGATTCTTTCGACCGTATCCGTCTCAATATTCTCCAAAAACGGTTGGCTCATGTCAGCTTGTGTTACACCATCGGAGCTTTGACTCGAAACTAACACCCGAACGTGAGCCGCATTGCTCGGATCGGCAGTTTCTGCTTGAGATCGGTGCACACCAATATTCGCTGATCCCACGGCTAGCAGAATATTAACTATCGCAGCGGCGACGTATCCCACCGTTGGATTTCGCCGTAACACAATAAGTGGCACGAGTATCAGCGACTCGCCGAACGCATACCCAACACCCACTGCAATGAGGTGGATGTCAAATGATCGATGACCGCCGCCCATAAGCCAAATGTTAACGGCGCCCATCAGCATGGATCCTCCGAAGACAATCAACGTAGCTTTTACTTTGGCATTCATCTAGGGTTGACTTCGAGCGTTCCGGCAAGTTGGAAGTAACTAGGGTCGGACACGATTTATTCCGCTGCGGCCCCTCATGTCGCGGTTATCGACATATCCGTCGAAATCATTAATCACCCTCCTGTTGGGTCTATTTTTTCAGACCCCGTCTACCATTTCAATACACCCGCTCCTTCGGTATAAACGGCTCGACGGTCAGCGGCTTGAGCCGCACCGGCTTGAAGTCGAGCTTGCGGCCTTCCTTGGAATACAAAGTGTGTTTGAGCCACTTCTGGTCGTCGCGTTTGGGGAAGTCGATGCGCGAGTGGGCGCCGCGGCTTTCTTCGCGGGCGAGTGCGGAGCAGACGGTGGCGAGTGCGACGTCGACCAGGTTTTCCAATTCCAGTGCTTCGATGCGCGCGGTGTTGAAGATTTTGCTGTGGTCTTGCAAGCGCACGTCTTGCAGGCGGCGTTCGATGGCGGCGACTTTGTCGACGCCTTGTTGCAATACCTCTTTCACGCGGAACACGCCGCAGTGGTCTTCCATTGCTTTCGTCAATTCATTGCGCAAAGCGTCCACCGATTCGCCGTCGCCGGTTTGTTCCCAGCGCGTCAGGCGGGTCATCGCGCGGTCGACGCTGCCCGGTTTCATCAGGCGGTGATATTTATTTTCGCGCAGAAACTCGATCATGTGATTCGCGGCGGCGCGGCCGAATACAATAATGTCAAGCAGCGAGTTGCCGCCCAAACGATTGGCCCCGTGCACCGACACGCAGGCGCATTCGCCAACCGCATATAACCCGGGAATCGCTTCTTCCGGACCGTGCGCGACCGGCACCACCACTTCGCCGTTGCGGTTGGTGGGAATGCCTCCCATAGTGTAGTGCGCAGTGGGAAACACCGGGATCGGACTATGAATAGGATCGAGATGTGAAAACGTCAAGCACAGGTCCCGAATGCCGGGCAGGCGCTTTTTTATCAGGTCGGCGCCGAGGTGATCCATCTTCAGCAGGATGTGATCTTTGTTCGGGCCGCAGCCGCGTCCTTCGCGAATTTCAATCGCGATGGAACGGCTGACCACATCGCGGCTGGCCAGGTCTTTGGCCTTGGGCGCATATTTTTCCATGAAGCGTTCGCCCGCGCCGTTGATCAGGTAGCCGCCTTCGCCGCGCGTGCCTTCCGAGATCAGCATGCCCTTGCCGGCGATGCCGGTCGGGTGGAATTGAAAGAACTCCATATCTTGCAGTGGAATGCCGGCGCGCAACGCCATCGCCATGCCGTCGCCGGTGTTGATGTGCGCGTTGGTGTTGGTTCGATAAATCCGCCCGGCACCGCCGGTGGCGATGAGCGTGGTCTTGGCTTCAATCAGCAGCGGTTCGCCGGTTTCGATTTCCAACGTCAGCGCACCGAGGATGTAACCGTCGTCGTCGCGGATTAAATCAATCGCAAAATATTCGTCGAAGAAATGCGTGCGCGCCTGAATGTTCTGCTGATAGAGCGTGTGCAGCAACGCGTGCCCGGTGCGATCCGCCGCCGCGCAGGTGCGCGTGGCCTGGTCGCCGCCGAAGTTTTGCGACTGGCCGCCGAACGGGCGCTGATAAATCCTGCCGTCGGGCAAGCGCGAAAATGGCAAGCCCGCGTGTTCCAGCTCAATGACAATACTTGACGCCGCGCGGCACATGTATTCGATGGCATCCTGGTCGCCGAGGTAATCGCTGCCCTTCACGGTGTCGTACATATGCCAGTGCCAGTTGTCGGGCGTGACGTTGGCGAGCGCGGCGTTGATGCCGCCTTGTGCGGCAACGGTGTGCGAGCGGGTGGGAAAAACTTTCGACACCACGGCGACATGCAAATCGGCTTTGGCCAATTGCAAAGCGGCGCGCAAGCCGCCGCCGCCCGCGCCGATCACCAAGGTGTCGAATTTTCTGCGTGCAATGGTCATGAGGTCACTCGTAATAAAATTCGGAACGCCCACACCAGCATTGCAAGCAAGCTGGTAGCGACACTGGTCAACACCATAAATCGCGCGCCAGTGGCACGCACGTAGTCAATGACAACATCGCGCACTCCGACCCAGGCGTGAATAACAAGCGCGATAAAAAATAGCATGCACGCGATGTTGACCACCGGGTGTGCGATCCACGCACGCCACATGTCGTAGGTCACCGGGCGCTGCGTTAGCAACAGGGCCAACACACTGATGAAACTCAGCGCCAGATAAATTGCGCTGACGCGTTGTAACATCCAGGCACGTAAGCCGCTGGCGTCTTGTCCGCTCATCGCAACAGTCCCACGATCAGCAACAGCGTTAACGCTTCTGCACCGAACACGATCCATGCGCCGACACGTGCACCGTCGCGCGTCAGGCCAATGTGTACATCCAGTAACAGGTAACGAATTCCGGCGAACAAGTGATGCAGCAGCGCCCACAAGCTGATCACCAAGGCGAGCTTGCCCGGCGTGGAATTTAGTAGGGACGTCACGTTGGAGAATTCTTGCGCGCTGCGCAGCGACAGTTCGAAAAA
>JANMQQ010000180.1:0-3815 GCA_031370545.1 Gammaproteobacteria bacterium | reverse complement strand
GTTGAGGTTGGGGCCGTCGGCGGTACCGTAGTAGGTGTATGTCGAAGGACTCTGCGTGCCGGCGAGGGCAAGCGGATTTTTTACCGTGATCAGATTACCGTTGGCGTCGTACTCGTAGTTCCAAGAGCGGCCGCCACTGTTGTCGTTGATGTAAACAATGCGGCCACCGTCGTCGCCGAATGTGAGCGTTCGATTGAGACCATCGACCACCGAACTGAGAACAGTATACGGTACCCCATCTATTCGGATGCCGGAAAATCCAAAACCACCCGGAGCGGTGGTTCCGATGAGCCGCGCGGTGTAGCTCCCATTATTGCACGGGAAGGTCTGAAAGCCGGCGCCGTTGATGGTGGCGACCACGGCGCCGCCATCAGCAAGAATCGTGAGTTGCAGGGATGCAAATTTCGCTGTGAAATTATAGTCCGAGAGCGTCACACTACAGGTACCACCGAAAGTTCTGAAACTGTAATCATGTTGCAGTGTTCCCTGTATGAAATCTGCGTCAGAAACCAAATTACTCGTCGTCGCATAATTTAAGGTGAGCGTGTTGCCGTTACGATCTGTGATCGAAACCAGCTTGGCCTTCTGCCCCACTGTGCCCGCCACGTTCTCGAACGTGTAGGTCATCCCGTTCTTTTCGGTGATCGAGAGGGTACCGTTAGTATTGCGCTGAATCGAAACATACACGCCCTCGGGAGGATCAAACACCGCTAAGCCCCCCTGAAGCCCCACCATGTGGAAAGTCTTTTCCGCCCCGGTGCCGTCGGTCCAAGTTACCGAAGAGGTGATTCCATCTGTGTCCAACGCACCAACAGAGTTGTTCGCGTCATCATCCTTAAATGTCAAGAAGTGGTTGAAACTGTGCGTCCACCCGAAACCGAGCGGACCGTCCTGCGGCGCGCGGCTGTTGTAACTGCGCTCGAACACCAGCGGCAAGCCGCCGCGCCCCTTGATCGTGAGGTCGCGTTCGGTGTGGTACATGTTGCCTGTCACCATGTTGACCGGATCGCCGCCCCACGATGCGTAGGGGCTGGCGCCGTTGGACATGGTGGTGGAATTCGACACACTGATGATCGACGGATTCGGCGTGACGTAACCCGAGTTCAGGCCGATGTCATAGAAGGTCGGCAAGATGGGCTGGGCGACGGTGTATCCGCCGGCGTAGCCGCCGCTGATGATGTATCCAGCAGACATAGTTCCTGCCAGGGTGTCGTTTTTTTCCGCAACGAACACCGCGCCGGTCCAGTTGTTATAACGGATCAAGCTACGCGGGACGGTGACGGTGTAACCGAGGTCGATGTAACTGGTTTTGATGGTGCTCACCTGCGACGGCGAATAGTTGAGTGTGGCGTCGGCATTACTGGTGAATTTGGGACTTTGCGCCGCCCAGGTGGCGGAGGTTACGCTCAACATCTCGATACCGGTTTCTCGTGCGAACTGAATACCGCGAACGGTGGAGACCGCGTCGAGGCGCGCACTTTCCTGCCAGATATAGGTCTCGTAGGCCGACACTGCGTACCCGCCGAGATCGAAGGTCTTCCACACTATATTACCCGTGACCAAGTCGACGCTGCGTGACCGCATGCCCGGCATATCCACCAGAAATCCTTGGCGGTATACGGCGAAGGGCAGATCGAACAAGTACTGCACTTTCATTGCCGTAGACACCAAGCCGATGTGATTACTGACATCGCCTGAGCCGCCGTCGAGCACACCGATATGCTTAGCGGCATCACTGAGGTAGCGTATGTACTTGAGGCCGACGACATGCAGGTATTCACCTTCGGTCGCGTCCTGGTTGTTATTGTTGGGGTTTGTATTGGCTTTCACGTTCGCCGTGAGTTTGGCGACGCGCTCGGCAAGCAAACGATCCGATGCCTGGAATGCATAGCCCTGCAACGCGTGATAATTGGCCGCATTAATATTGCTATAACTCACAGCGTTAACCGTGGCGCCATCGCGCGCTTCGCTCATAGTCACGCTCAGGTCGAGTTGGTTATTGATGGGGGTGGTCGTGTTATTGCTAACGGAGCACGCTTGAACCGCTGTTCCCCCTACTGTGGTCGTGATGCCCTCGACCTTGAGAACTGGCACGACATTCACCGTGCATGGCAATGCCGAGTTGGCGTTGCCGTCATTTTTCCACGCATCAAGCGCAGTCTGGTCGCCAGCCGATGAACCCTGGAACGACAGAGTAATTCGTTCCAGCACGTGCAACGGCATCTTGATCGCGGTTAGTGGCAATAACACTGCGTTCGCGCTGTTTTTCACGATAACATTGAAAAAATACCGGTGGCTGTCGGGTAGCGTGGCGGTCTCGGGCGTGCCGGTGTTGCTCCAGTTTACGAACGCGACAACATCGTAGGGCAACGAGGACGGGATAATGTCAAGCTTGCGCGGCACGATGGTCCCCACGTAGGGAACATCGGCGAGCGTGTTGTCAGCGTAGCGCGGCGGCAGCGACTTGATCGCTGCGGCGACCTGAGTGCTGTAGGCTTCGTCGGGCAAGATATTGTCGCGCTTGGCAAGGTAGGTCGCGTAATCAAAATTGACGTTGGTCGCGATCCCCTGCAGATATGTTTTGTTTTTGAAGCTAGCATCAAGTGGCACCCAGCGATGGCCCGCGTTGGTCGCGCGCGCACCGCGATAATGAGAATACGGAATACAGGCTTCAACCCAGACATGCGACAAGCGCACGCCGTTGGTTACTGCCACTGCAGTGGGATTTCTCCCTTGCGCGAGAACTTTTTCTGCTGCGATATAACTCTTGGTACCAAGCCACCTCGGCGCGCGCCCATTGGCGTCCAGAGGCGAGGCATCGACGACATCAATCGTCCCGCGTACATAACGTGCAGGAATGTTGGACGCACGCAGCAACGCGATCATCAATGAGGCTTGGTCGGTCGCGCCACCGGCCTTGGCATACAGCGTACCGACGGCGCCCTTGAGCGAACCGAAATACGGCTCGAAGGCGATTTCATTACTGACGTATTCGAAGATGCGCGCCGGTGAATACTCCAACGTGGCGGCGAGATCGCGAATCTCGGTGGTTAGTTGAATTTCCTGACCGTCGGCGGCTAGGTCGGCAGCGGTGTAGCTGCACGTCGCCGCTTCGGTGGGCGTGGACGGAACGACGGCGAGTTGAACACCGTCGAGCGCGGCATACATCGCTTTGGCGTCTGCATCGTTGGCCGAGATGTACGCGGGAACGTGCGCACTTTCCGGCTCCTCGCGCGGCGGCCCCGGATCGCGCTGGGTCCAGGTGGAAATCGGTTCGCTGCCGAAACCCGATTGCGCATCGCGGCGCTTGCCGTAAATATCGCGCAACACACTTTGTGCCTGGGTGAGCGCAGCGCTGCGCTCGCTGTCGTTCCTGGCCTCGCCGACCGCGCGCAGGGCGTGCTTCAGCCGCCCGAAGCGCTCGGTGACTTTGACTTGGAGTTCATCCCAGTCGCGCGTGTGCTGGTAGCCGCCGCGCTGCTGAATCTGCTTGCGCAATTCCTTGGCGTGCTCGTCCCACTGGCTGTGATCGCCTTCCAGTTCCACATCGGCGGCTTCCAGAAGTTGCAGCTTGGTTGCCCGCGCGCCGCTGTCGAGACCTGCCCGTTGCAGGTCATTCAATACCTGCTGAATACTGTCGAGCTGCTGCTCCAGCTTGGCCGCGAGCGGATGCGCCGTGGCAGTCGCGTGCGGGCGCACCAGCTTTTCGATGATGTCGTCGGGGATCGGCGCTGTATCCTTGGGCGCGGCGGACACGTTGGCCGACAGGCACACGGCGAGGGCGAGCAGGCAGCCTATGCGCTGGCCGCGAAAAC
>JANMQQ010000178.1:0-2842 GCA_031370545.1 Gammaproteobacteria bacterium | reverse complement strand
GCTGCCGCGAATCTGCACACCTTCGTGCAAAGCGTCATCAACTTCGCGCTTGGCAGCGTTCATCTTGCCGAGCGGTTGACGCGACATCAGCAACACTTCGGCACCTTCGCGGCGCGCAATATCGACCACATCATGCGCCGTGAATCCCAACACAATATTTTCGGGACGATCTTTTTCAGCAATGTTGGTGATCTGTCCCAAACGGCGTGCGACCGAGGCCACGTCGATGGAGGTATCGCCGCCGCCCACCACGATCACACGACCCGACACCATTTTCAAACGACCGTGGTTGAACGCGGATAAGAACGCAACACCGGAAATGCAGTTGGTCGCATCTGAGCCGGGTACCGGCAGACTGCGGCCCGACTGTGCACCGATGGCGAACAATACGGCATCAAATTCTTTCTGAACATCCGCGAGCGCCACGTCGGTGCCGACACGCGTGTTCATGCGCAGCTCCACACCCATGTCAACAATACGTTGAATTTCCCCACCTAGCACATCGCGCGGGGTGCGATAGCCGGGAATGCCATAACGCATCATGCCGCCCAGATCTTCATGATCATCAAACACAGTGCAGGCATGGCCACGCATGCGCAGCTGATAAGCCGCAGCTAATCCGCAGGGGCCGCCGCCGATGATCGCGACTTTTTTACCGGTCTCGGCTGCCGCAACGAACTTGAGATTATTTTTCAGCGCTGAGTCGCCGATGAATTGTTCCACCGCGTTGATACCGACGCGGTCATCGACTTCATTGCGATTGCAACCGTCTTCACACGGCGCAGGACACACGCGGCCCATGATGGACGGAAACGGATTAGCCAGCGTCGAGCGGCGAAACGCGTATTCCTGCCAAGTGACACCCGGTGCCGGTTTCTCGATACCGCGCACGATATTTAGCCAGCCGCGAATATCTTCACCGGACGGGCAACTGCCCTGACACGGCGGTGTTTGATGCACGTAGGTCGGGCACTTGTGCGTATGATCGGCGTCGAAAATCTGCTCACGATAACTGTCAAGCTTGTGGTCGCCATCTTCGTAACGGCGCCAGGAAACTTTTTCGTCGTCTTTCACGGTGTCTACGGGAGTGCCCATCGTCTGTCTCCTACCTTTGGTTAATCCGTCAATTCACGTAGTGGGCACGGCCCACCTTCGCTAGTACATGTTACGGCTGCAATGCCCTACACATCCCGAGGCCCAAGCACTAATGCATCACCGACCACCTGATGCAAACTGGTAATCATGCTCATTGGAAATTTGTAATACGGCAGCACTTTGGAAAACTGCGCTTTGCAGATGGCGCAAATCGCCACCATGGTGTTCACGCCATGATCGTCGACTACGTGCTTCAACGCTTCCATGCGAGGCATCGCGCCTTTCACGCGCAGCTCCAGCAAATCGTCGGTGAGCAGTCCGCCACCGCCGCCGCAACAGAAGGTGTTTTCGTGGATGGTTTCCGGCGACATATCGAAAAAATGATTCGCGCTGGCTTGAAGCAAAGCACGCGGAATAACGAACTGCCCACCAGGAATATTACCCATGCGCGACGCACGTGCGACGTTGCATGAATCGTGGAACGTAATGCGGCGATGATCGTTGGCCGATTTGTCAAGCTTGAGCGCTCCGCGCTGGATCAGATCATAGGTGAATTCGCAAATGTGCGAGGGCTGCGGATAATTTTTGTCGAGAAAATCGAACGGGCCGATCAGTGTGTTCCAGAAACTGTAGGCCACCCGCCAGGCATGCCCGCATTCGCCGACCACGATGCGCTTAACACCCAACTCCAGCGCCGCTTCGCGGATGCGCATCGCGACTTTTTTCAAATTTGACTGGCTGCCGATGAACATCGAGAAATTGGCGGCTTCAGAAGCGTGCGAGCTGAGCGTCCAGGAAATCCCGGCCTGATGAAACACTTTGGCGTAGCCGATCAAGCCGTCGATGTGCGGCTCCGCAAAGAAGTCGGCCGACGGCGTGATTAACAACACGTCGGCGCCTTTTACATCCAACGGAAAACGTACATCAATGCCAGTAGCGTCTTTAACGTCTTCTTCCAAACCTTCCAGCGTATTCTTGAGCGCAGGTTCGGGCAGGCCGAGATTGTTGCCAACTTTGAACACCTTGCCAATGATTTCGTTGCTGTACTTCTGTCCGACACCGATGGTATCCATCACCTCGCGTCCGGCCATGGAAATTTCTGCGGTGTCGATCCCGTAGGGACAAAACACTGAACAGCGGCGGCACTGCGAGCATTGATGGAAGTAGCTGTACCACTGGTCCAATACGTCTTTGGTGAAATCTTTCGCACCGACCAGCTTTGGAAAATATTTTCCGGCGAAGGTGTAGTGACGGCGATACACGTCACGGAATAAGTCTTGACGTGCGACCGGCATGTTAAGCGGATCTTCGGTACCCAGGTAGTAATGGCATTTGTCGGTGCACGCGCCGCACTTCACACAGGTATCGAGAAACACTTGCAGCGCACGCGACTTGCTCACCAGCTCGCCGATTTTTTTCACCGCCACGTCTTGCCAGTTGTCGACTAATTCACCGGGAAAACCCAGCGGACCTTGCAGCTCGGTCTTGGCGACATAAGGCTTGCTGTGCGCCATCGCGCCCACGCGCAGATGCGGAATCAGCGGGAATTCTTTTAAAACTGGGGTATCGAATGCAGCGGCCATTATTGTGCCGTCCAGCCGGAAACGTGGCGCACTTCGCGCGGGTTGTCGATTTGCACCCGGGTCGGGCTGAAAAACAGACCCGGCGCGTGCAGCAATTTGCTGATCGGGAACACCAGCATCAATGTCACGACCAGCCCCAGATGCACCAATACCGGCGCATCACT
>JANMQQ010000114.1:0-26488 GCA_031370545.1 Gammaproteobacteria bacterium | reverse complement strand
AACGCTCCCCGCAGCGCACTCCTCGCCCTCTTTATGGCACTGATCGCGTTAACACCGTTATTACATGTCACCATACTGCGAAACCCCGATTTAGCGCGTTATCCATTGCTAGGCGCTATGGCGGGTTTGGGGTTGCTGGTTTTCGCATTAGAAGTGATACGCGGAACGCGCGTAGTGCAGTGGCATGGATTGTTAACTCTGATCAGCGCGTATTACGCATGGGCCATGCTGTCCACACTGTGGACACAAGATCCAGGAAACAGTCTTATAGAAGCCACACAGCTGTCCGGATTGGTTTTAATCGCAATACTCGCGGCGCAAATCGGCAATGAAAAAAATACGCAACTGTTGCTCGCCATAGCAACCGCCGGTGCTGCGATCGCTGCGCTACTCGGCATCTGGCAGAACTATGGATACAACCCCTTCGGATTGCGCGACAGCTGGATCATGGGCTCGACGTTTTTTTCAAAAAATCACGCCGCCATGTATTTCGATTTCATTGTTCCTGCCGCGTTCATCTTGGTGTTGATCGCGGCCACGCGCAAAAATCAGTGGCTGGCTGCGCTTGGTCTCGCATTGTGTGCTGCGTACGTCCTCAGCGTGCGCACGCGCGGTTCCTGGCTAGGATTAAGCGCGGCAGTAATCGTCCTCGTTCTTGCGGCCTGGAAAGTTTTACCGCAAGGATGGCTTTGGGCGCGCGTGAAGGAACGATGCGTACCGCTGATTTGCGCTGCGCTTTTTTCCATCACCGTGTTTTCCATGCCCGGACAGATCAGTATGTTTTGGGATCGTAGTGCCACCGCCGGGCACATGCTCGACAATTCGACCTTGCAACGCCTAAGTTTCTATTACAACGCACTGCCGATGATTGCGGATCGCCCTCTATTGGGTACCGGCCTTGGATCTTTCCGCCAAGCGTTCCGCTCCTATATGCATAGCAACACCGACATTATCGGTAACAACGAAGACATCTACCTTGATCGTTTGCACAGCGATCCCCTGCAATTTTTTGTCGAGCTGGGAATGATCGGCGGAATTCTCGCTTGGGCAATTTATTTCATGGCGCTGCGCGTGGGAACCAAAGTTGTATCCACAGCGCGCGAGCAACCGCTTGGATTGCTTGCACTCGCGTTAACGTTGGGATTGGTTGCGAACGGCGTACACGCGTTGATTGACTTCCCTTATCACAAACCGGCATCGGCCATTCACTTCTGGCTTTCGCTCGGGCTGCTGGCAGGGCTGCCCGGATCAGGCGGGATAGCACGTGTTGCAAACCCGAGAAAGCTCTATTCGGCCGTCGCGATTGCGCTTGCAGTCAGTTTTCTCGTTTATAACACCGTGTTTTACAGCCGCTACCTCCGCGACAACTATTACGCACTACGCGCAGAGACCAGCATGCAGGCCGGGCACTGTAGCGACGCGATGCGCGACATCGACTATGCAAGCCAGGCGTTCGGTCTTTACTGGGCAACACACGCGATACGCACTCAAGTTTATGCGGCCTGCGAGCGTGATTCGGCGCGCTTGCTGAAGGTGATGAATGAAGAGTTACAGCATGAGCCTACCAATGCGCGCGCCTTGCTCACGCGGGGCGATCTGTATCGCGTGCAGGGTTTGCCGGACTTGGCGCGCGCGGACTACCTGCGCGTTACGGAGTTGTTTCCCAAACGCGGCAGCGCATTTTTGGGCTTGGCGCAATTGGCCGTGGCCGAGCAGCGTGACGACGACGCGCTCGCGTTGTTAGCGGTGGCGATAACAAACGAACCGCAACACATCGACGCACTCACGTTACGCACGGAATTGCGCCGCAAGCATGGCATGCCGCTCACGCTATAGTTCTTTTGCAGCAGACCACCCGCTGTTGTACATGAGCTTTGTGAGCGCAACGTAACCCTTTCCACAAACGACCCGCTGACAATTTTCGTCACCCTGCGCACTGACAAAAATTGTCATGTCCCTGCGTCTTCCAGGCTGGATTCAATTCCGCTCGCCCCGTCGCGGCACTGAATTGCTACGGAGTTCGCGCAATTACAGCGCTTCCGTACACATTTCCGCCCCTCAGTGCGGCTGGCACGGCGGCTGCACCTGTCCAGACACAGCCTTCTGGCCCTTGCCTCGGACCAAGGACGACGCCAACGCCTCCCACGTGCAGCCGGGGCAAGCGCCAGAAGGACACCACCCAAGCTTGAAACGTAAGTTAACTTCACTGAGGTACTCATCATGAAAACGCTACAAAAGGGTTTTACCCTGATTGAATTGATGATCGTTATCGCGATCATCGGCATCCTGGCGGCCATCGCCATTCCGGCGTACACCGGTTATATCGCGCAAGGCAAAGTCAGTGGCATGATCGAAAATGTTGAAAACGCATACCGATTAGCGCGAGGTGAAGCCGCAAAAATCGCTGCGGGCGGAACATGTACCGCCCTGATGACACAATTAAATGGTTCCTCCGCTGTCAATGCCGCTGGCAACAAACACGCCATTGGCAGCGTCCCCACCACACCGGTTGATGCATTTGTTGATGCTGCTTCCGGCGCTGCAGGGCAAGTTTACGTCGGCGGGTTGACTGGCGGCTGCCCAGTTGCCGCTACACCAGTTAACGTCGGCATTACTACCGTAGCACTTGGTACGGTGGCTGCTAATTATCCGGGCGGTGCCTTGCCCGCAGTTAAAACCTTCACTCCGGAATAAACGGCTTGGGGCACAGGTTAAGACATTAAGCCGTAACAAGTCTTTAGGCGAAGGGGTCATTGAAAATAACCATCAATGATCCCTTTCGTTTTTGAGAGGTAACCTATCCATGGCACATGCAACCAGCAACACTTCAGGCTTCACTCTTATCGAACTGATGATTGTGATCGCGATCATCGGCATTCTTGCGGCGATCGCACTACCGGCCTACGCGGGTTACATCACGCAGGCAAAAATCGGCGCGGTGGTTGAACACCAGCAAAATGCGATTCGACTGGTCACAGCGGAAGCGGCGAAGATGGCGGCGGGAAGTTCGGGCGTGGACGTCGTCGCACAACTGAATGCGGGTGCCCGCACAGCGGTCGGCGACCCCAGTAATCCCGCCTTCGATATCGGCACGGCCCCGGTCGCGGGGCAAATTGCAATTGATGGACTCGACGGCGCAAACAAACCCGCTGCGGGAACACCGGTTACGATCACCTTCACACCGCTGATCGGCACGGTGGTCGGCGACTATACCGTCGCTCTGTCAACGACCTTAGCCATCGAATAAGTATTGGCCGGAGCCTCGCCGGTGTTGAGCGCAGCACGTTTTGGAATGCGACACCGGGCCGGTATGGAATTACCCTGGTAAGCTAAATTTGATGTAAGGCCCTCGGCCGAATGTCTGGAGAATGAATATGAAATCAGCACAAATGAACGGTTTTACCCTGATTGAAATCATGGTCACGGTCGCCATTCTCGCGGTGATCGCCGCAATCGCCGTACCCGCGTACACCGGTTACATTTCCACCGCGCGCAACGTTGAAGGGCTGGATAACCTGAGTGCGATTCAGATTGCCGAGGAGGAGTATGCAGCAGGCAACAACAGCGCTTATTTTTCCGCAGCCCCTCTAGTCACGACCGCCGCTTTGGAAGCAGCAAGTGGTAACTTATGGGTGGCTGCTCCGGCCACCGAAGCCGCAAGGAACTTCACCTATACCGTCACACTCGTCGGCACCACCGGATACACCGCAACCGCCACCGGAAAGGGCGGCAAAGTCCCTACCTCCGTGGTTTTGACCATCACAAAATAATTCAAAGCACGTCGCCTGGGTTGAGCGCCAGCGAAACCCGGGCGTTCGCCGTCGCACACCGCCGCAATCGACATCTTTGCCCCGTATCGATGAACCCCATCTTCTTTACATCCCGCCCACCGAGTGGCACACGACATTTCGGCGTGCCATACTTCAAGCAATCTGGCACAACATTGAGGCTTGTACCCTATGTCACGCCCACTGAAGCAAACCGAACTGAGCGTCGGCCCACAGGGCCGTATCGTGATTCCGGCCGCGTTACGCAAAGCGCTTGGGCTGGTTCAAGGCAATACCTTGATTGCACGCATCGAGAACGACCAGCTCGTGCTTGAAAAGCCGGACAATCTGATTACACGACTGAAATCCCGGTTCGCGTCGGTGCCCGCCAAGGTGCGCTTGGCGGATGAGTTGATCGCTCAGCGCCGACGTGATGCGCGCAAGGAAAACAAGTGATCTGTGAATTCGTTCTGGATGCATCTGCGTTACTGGCAGCCTTGCATGACGAGCCGGGTTCTGACATGGTCATTCCCCTGCTGCCGCGATGCGCAATGTCAGCGGTTAACTGGTCTGAGGTTGTACAAAAATCTCTTGCGCGCGGAGTGAATGTCACTGGAATACGCGACGACGTAACGAGCCTGGGCATGACGATTGCGCCGTTCTCCGCCGAGGATGGTGAGCTGGCAGCCCAGCTCTGGCTCGAAACGCGTGCGCGTGGGCTGTCGCTAGGCGACCGTGCCTGTCTAGCGCTCGCGTTGCGGCTGAAACTTCCCGCACTGACGGCGGATCGTGCTTGGGCGGGACTGAAACTTCCAATGAAAATTCGTGTGATCCGTTAGGTTCGTATCCAGTCATCACTTATTGATTCAGGACCTCTGAACTATCTGTCTCCGATGAGCCGTTGTTCCTGCACGGCTGCCATGGATGATGGAAGTACTGAAAACGCAGGGGGATTTCATGAAAGCGAAATCCAGTATTCAGGCAGTTTCTGGATGTCTGCGTCCGCAGACATGACGCTAACTTAGAGCTGTTCAGATATCCCTACACGGTTTTGCCAAGCGTGATGCAGCCCGCTGCTTTAGATTTCCATCGCACACACGATATAGACACTACAGATTCAGCATTCCGGATTCGCGAATCACGTAGCTGTCTTTCCGGCGCTTCCGGTCTACAGTTGTCGGTGGACGTTACCGCATGCAACCGACACGGAAAATACATTAGCGACTTATGGCAACACAAAGCGCACAAATAAAACTCAGCGGGCTGGCACGCCGTCTGGTGCAGGAAGGGCACCTGGCCGAGGCTGACGCGCAACGTCATTACGATGCGGCGCTGAAGAAGAAATCGCCATTTGTTTCCTATTTGGTGGAACACAATCTGGTGCGACCCGCCGACATCGCCGCCTCGGCCTCGCACGAGTTCGGCTACCCGATGCTCGACCTTGCGATGGTGGAACTAGACGGCGACATCACCAAACTCGTCGAAGAAAAACTGATTCGTCAACACCATGCACTGCCGTTGTTTAAACGCGGCAACAAGTTGTTCATTGCGTTATCTGACCCCACCAATCTGCAAGCGCTCGACGACATCAAATTTCATTCTGGGCTGAGCACCGAGCCGATTCTGGTTGAGGAAAACAAACTCGCCAAATTGATTGATGTGGCGTTGGACGCCACCAATACGACGCTGCAAGACCTGGGCGACTCCGACCTCGACGATCTGGAAATCACCAGCGAAGGCGAAGACGCTGCGCCGGGCGCGGGCGATGACTCGGGCGTTGACGACACGCCAGTGGTGCGCTTCGTCAACAAGGTGCTGCTCGACGCCATCAATAAAGGCGCGTCGGATATTCATTTCGAACCCTATGAAAAAACCTTTCGCGTGCGATACCGGCAAGACGGCGTGCTGCATGAAGTCGCGTCGCCGCCGATTGCACTGTCCGGAAAAATGGCCGCGCGTTTGAAAGTGATGTCGCGTCTCGACATTTCCGAACGCCGCATCCCGCAAGACGGGCGCATGAAAATGAAGCTGTCAAAAAATCGCGCCATCGATTTTCGTGTGAACTGTTGCCCCACATTGTGGGGCGAAAAAATCGTCATGCGTATTCTGGATCCCTCCAGCGCTAAACTCGGCATTGATGCATTAGGTTACGAAGATTTCCAGAAAAAACATTACCTGGAAGCGCTGGCCAAACCGCAGGGTTTGATCCTGGTCACCGGACCGACCGGTAGCGGTAAAACCGTGTCGCTGTACACCGGCTTGAATATTCTCAACACCGAGGACCGCAATATTTCCACGGCGGAAGATCCGGCGGAAATTAACTTGCCCGGCGTCAATCAAGTGAACGTGAATCCCAAAGTCGGGCTCACCTTCGCCAACGCGTTGCGCGCGTTTTTACGTCAAGACCCGGATGTGATTATGGTCGGTGAAATTCGCGACCTGGAAACCGCCGAGATCGCTATCAAGGCTGCGCAAACCGGCCACTTGGTATTGTCAACCTTGCATACCAATGATGCGCCGCAAACTCTTACTCGCTTGCTGAACATGGGTGTGGCACCGTTCAATATCGCGTCGTCGGTGTCGCTGATTATTGCGCAACGTCTGGCGCGTCGGTTGTGCGGCCACTGTAAGCAACCGGCGAATATTCCACGCGATCAGCTACTCGCGTTCGGCTTTAAGGAGCAGGACTTGACCGGGCTCAAACTCTATGGCCCGAAAGGTTGCGACCAGTGCAGCAATGGTTACAAGGGCCGAGTCGGTATCTATCAGGTGGTGCCGATTTCCGATGCGATGGGCCGCATCATCATGGAAGGAGGCAATTCTATGCAAATTGCCGATCAGGCAAAAAAGGAAGGTATTCCCGACCTACGCGAATCCGGCATCAAGAAAATGAAAGACGGGCTCACCAGTATTGAAGAAATCTCTCGAGTGACGAAGGAATAAATCATGGCTAAGACTGCAACGGCTACCGCGACCTTTGCCTGGGAAGGCAAGGATAAAACCGGCAAAAAGAAGAAAGGCGAGTCGCTTGGATCGAGCGAAGCGTTGGTTCGGGCCGAGTTACGCCGACAAGGCATTAGCGCCACGCGCATCAAAAAGAAGTCTTCGATGTCGCGAAGCAGAAAAAGTATCGGCGCTAAAGACATTGCACTGTTTACCCGCCAGCTGGCCACCATGATGACGGCGGGTGTGCCGCTGGTGCAGGCGTTCGAGATTATCGGTCGCGGTCACGAAAATCCTTCAATGCAGGACCTTATTCTGGCGATCAAATCAGATGTTGAAGGCGGTACCGGGCTTGCCGAGTCGCTCGCTAAACACCCACTTTATTTTGACGAACTGGTGTGCAGCTTGGTCGCCGCAGGCGAACAATCCGGCACGCTGGAAACGTTGCTCAAAAAGATTGCCACCTACAAAGAGAAAGTCGAAGCGATCAAAGGCAAAATCAAAAAGGCGTTGTTTTACCCTATCGCGGTAATCGCGTTCGCCTTCATTATTACCGCAATTCTGATGATTTTTGTTATTCCCCAGTTCGCCGAAATGTTCAAAGGTTTCGGCGCCGACTTGCCTGCGCTCACGAAGTTCGTGGTTCATCTCTCCGATATTTTTGTCGCGTATTGGTGGGCCATCTTCGGGGCCATCGGTGCAGCGGTATACGGGATGATACAACTCAAAAAGCGCTCAAAAGCGTTTAATCATTTCATGGATCGCTTCATGCTCAAGATTCCCGTGATTGGTGGCATCTTGACCAAAGCCACCATCGCGCGTTTTGCACGCACATTGTCGACGATGTTTGCAGCAGGCATGCCCCTGGTGGAATCAATGACCACGGTTGCGCAGGCTTCCGGCAATGTTGTGTACGAAGAAAAAATCATGAAAATGCGCGATGACGTTTCGACCGGCACGCAGTTGAATGTTTCGATGAAAGAAGCCGGGCTGTTTCCCAATATGGTGGTGCAGATGATTGCTATCGGTGAAGAGGCAGGTTCGGTCGATGCCATGCTTTCGAAGGTCGCGGACTTTTATGAAGAAGATGTCGACAATGCCGTCGACGGTCTGACGAGTCTGCTGGAACCTCTAATTATGGCGTTCCTCGGCGTGCTGATCGGCGGACTCGTTATTGCAATGTATCTACCGATTTTCAAGATGGGCTCAGTGGTCGGCGGCGGCTAGACAGCCATGCGGACTGACGCCGCTTTTACTTAACGGCAACAGCACATGCTCATCACCGAGTTTCTTAGCCTCAACCCCACTGCCTGGATCTTCTGTGCCAGCGTGCTGGGCCTAGTCGTCGGTAGCTTTCTCAACGTTGTCATTTACCGACTGCCGGTGATGCTCGAACGCGACTGGCGCGCGCAGTGTGCCGAGTTTCTCAATACTCCCGATAACTCAGCCGACACAAAAAAGTTCAACCTTGCAACCCCGCGCTCCACCTGCCCGAAATGTGGTCACCTTATCCGCGCTTACGAAAACATTCCGGTGTTGAGTTATTTGCTGCTGCGCGGACGATGTTCCTCTTGTAGCGCGAAGATTTCACCGCGTTATCCAGTCATCGAATTTACAACCGGTGTACTGTCCGCCGCCGTTGCGTGGCACTTCGGTTTTTCGTCCGCAGGGGCGGGAGCTTTACTATTAACCTATGCGCTCATTACGCTGACCATGATCGACTTCGATCATCAGTTGTTACCCGATAACATCACGCTGCCGCTTTTGTGGGTTGGCCTGTTGCTGAGTGTCTTTACAATTTTCACCGACATGCAATCCAGCATCATCGGCGCGGTCGCGGGCTATCTCATTTTATGGACGGTGTACCAAGTCTTTAAATGGGTGACGGGCAAAGAAGGCATGGGCTACGGCGATTTCAAGTTGCTCGCCCTGCTCGGCGCGTGGATGGGTTGGCAGGCGCTGCCTGCAATCATCTTGCTGTCGTCGTTGGTCGGCGCCGTGGTCGGCATCGCATTAATTGTGTTCTTGCGTCGTGACCGACGCATTCCAATTCCGTTTGGCCCCTATCTCGCTGCGGCAGGCTGGATATATTTGCTGTGGGGCACGCAGTTGAATGCAGCTTATCTGCGTTGGTCGGGCATGTAACACTCAATTGCACTGCCCGCTTATTTCCTGTGAAATCCTTCCATGCTCATCATCGGCTTAACTGGCGGCATCGGCAGCGGCAAATCCACGGTGGCCGAATTGTTCCGCGAACTCGGCGTACCGGTCTACGATGCCGACGTTGAAGCGCGGCGACTGGTTGAGCCCGGCCAACCGACCTTGCACCTCCTGACGCGTGAATTTGGTTCGCAGATATTGCAGCACGACGGCTCACTTGATCGCGCAAAACTACGCACGCTGGTGTTCTCTGACTCTGACCAGCGGCGGCGACTCGAATCCATTCTGCATCCACCGATTCGCGCTGCGCTGCAAAAACATATCGCCGCGACCACTGCGCCCTACTGCATCGTGGTGATCCCTCTGCTGTTCGAATCGGGCCAGCGCGATCTGGTCAAGCGTGTGCTGGTGGTGGACACACCGGAAGCACAGCAAATTTCACGCACGGTCGCGCGCTCAGGGCTGGATCACGCGATGGTCGAACATATTATGGCGGCGCAGTGGTCGCGTGCTCAGCGCGTAGCGCAGGCCGACGATGTGATCGCAAACACCGGCAGTTTAGACACCTTGCGCGCACACGTCGAAACCCTGCACACACAGTATTTACAGCTCAGCGAGCAAACTCGATCTTAGAATCAAATCTCACGCAGGCACCGCAACGTTTGCGTCCGGGCCGCAAGTTATACACAATGTCGACTTCGAATTTGAAGCGGCTGCCCTGTGAACAACGTCATTATTTATGAACAACCGCTCAACGAACGGGTCCGTACTTTTCTGCGGCTGGAATATTTATTTCAGCACCTGCACGCATCCATGGTGGGCCCGTCAATTTGGGAAAGCCGCGTCGCGGTCACGACGCTCATTGAAATGATGGGCGTATTCGGGCGCACCGAGTTGAAATCAGACATTCTCAGAGAACTCGAAAAGCAATCGTCCACGCTGGAGCGTTTGGAAAACGCACCGAACGTCGATCACGAATTGCTGCACACACTCATCAGCAATCTCGACACGCTCACAGATCGCGTCTACACCATGGAAGGACAAATTGGCGCAGAGTTGCGCCAAAGCGAAATGCTCAAAAGTATCATGCAGCGGTCCAGCATCCCGGGTGGCACCTGCGATTTCGACTTACCGGGTTATCACTACTGGTTGCAGCAATCCTCCGACACCCGTCAGCACGACCTGGGCCATTGGGCTGGAACGCTTGAAGCAGTGCGCGCGTCGATTAATCTGATCCTCAAACTTTTACGTGAAAGTGCCGGAGCTCAACCTGAAATTGCCACCGGCGGAATTTTGCAAAAAACTTTTGAAACCAATATTGCCTACCAGTTGTTGCGTGTCATGGTGCCGAGCGAATTGCCCTGTTACGTTGAAGTCAGCGGCAGCAAGCACCGCTTTAGCATGCGTTTCATGGAATTTTCCGCCCATGCACGCGCACGCCAGACCGACCAGGACGTGCATTTCAAACTCGCCTGCTGCGTGTTATGAGCCAGTTTGTAAATTGCCCAACGTGCGGTACGACCGTGGAATGGATCGAGCAAAATATCGCGCGGCCATTTTGCTCGGAGCGTTGCAAACTCATCGACCTGGGCGCGTGGGCATCCGAGTCGTATCGCGTGGTAGCTGATGAAGATAGCTCGTTAGCCGAACCCACCGGTGAAACCGGGCAGCCGTTTAAATCCTCATAGGTCGGGCGACGCATTGCCCAGAAATTCATGCACCTGCGCGGCAACATCGTCCGCATTCCAAATTGCACTTACTGCGGCAACACCTTGCGCGCCATGCGCGTAGGCGGGCTGCATGTGTTCAGCCATCATTCCACCTAAAGCAAACACTGGTACCACGGCAGCTTCCGTCAACGCGTGCAATCCGTCCCAGCCCAAGCACGCTGCGCCCGGATGGCTGGCAGTGGGTAGCACCGGACTTGCCACTACAAAGTCGACATTGATCGCTTGCGCCTGCCGTAATTGGTCAAGATTGTGCACCGATGCAGCCACCCACCGCGTGCTGGGTAGCGGGCGTTCGCTCAGTGCCATCAGGTGGGCGCTGCTTAAATGCACGCCGTCAGCATCCAAACTGGCGATGAGCTGCGGATCAGAATTCAATAGCAGTTGCGCACCATGCGCGCGGCACACAGTGAGCGCATCTTGCGCAAGTTCGAGATAACGTACTGCGTCGAGACATTTAGCACGCAGTTGTACTAGACGTATCCCCGCTGACACTGCACGCTTCAAACGCTGCAAAAATTGCGCTGTATTGGCATCCGGCTCGGCGGTGATCAAATACACCGAAGGCAATAACGCGGCGGTAATAATCGGCGCATTAGCACGGGGAAATTGATAGCGGCGCAGCTCGGCAGGCGCGACCCAAACTACGGTTTGGCCTTCCCGCCCATGCGGCGTACCGTGCATCGCCGTGACACGCCACACATCCAAGAGCACCGATTTATCGGGGTAATCATGCCGCACCCGCAACAACGGCCGCGCGTGGCGTGCGGTGATGCCGAGTTCTTCATGCAACTCACGGTCAAGCGCCGCGCGAATGTCTTCACCTGGCTCCACTTTACCGCCAGGAAATTCCCACAAGCCGCCTTGATGAACATGCTCCGGTCGACGCGCGAGCAAAAACTCGCCACGCGCATTTTCAATTACGGCGACGGCTACGTGGATGGGAGGATGAGACATGGATCAGTGTTTCCTCCCCTCCTCATTTTCGAGGAGGGGTGCCCCGAAGGGGTGGGGTGGTTGCTGTAGGCGCAAAAGAATTTCTAACCGCACCACCCCGTCGCCTGCGGCGCCACCCCTCCTCGAAAATGAGGAGGGGTGTCTGGTTAGGTGCGATATTCAGCATTGATGCGTACGTAATCGTATGAGAAATCACAGGTCCACACACGTGCCGTGTGTCGACCACGAGCGAGATTCACGCGGATAGCAATTTCTTCCTGCTTCATCACGCGTTGGCCTTGGGTTTCCTGGTAGTCGGGTGCACGTCCACCATTACGCACAATGCAAACGTCATCTAACAATATCGTCAGTGCGTTTAAGTCAAGCTCCGCCACGCCTGCCCGTCCCACGGCGGCCAGGATACGACCCCAGTTAGGATCGCTGGCGAAAAACGCAGTTTTAACCAGCGGAGAATGGGCGATGGTGTAAGCAATCTGGCGCCCCTCAGTCACGCTGCGCGCTTCGTTAACTTCCACGGTGATGAACTTGGTCGCCCCCTCACCGTCGCGCACCACGGCTTGCGCGAGCTGCTCGCACACCTCACGCACGGCCGTGCACAATTCGCGGTAGATCGGGGAGCTACCGGTCAACGGCGCATGCTTAGCTCGACCGGTGGCAACCAGCATGCACGCGTCGTTGGTTGACGTGTCGCCGTCCACGGTGATGCTGTTGAATGAAGTTGCAACGGCATCGGTTAAACACTGCTGCAACAATACCTGTGAAACATTTGCGTCGGTCGCGACGAACGCCAGCATAGTCGCCATGTCAGGCCGGATCATTCCGGAACCTTTGGCGATGCCAGTCACGGTGATAGTCGCGCCGTCGACACTAAATTGTCGCGACGAGCCCTTCGGCACGATGTCCGTGGTCATGATTGCGTGGGCGGCGTCGCCCCAGCCCTGTTCACTGAGATGGGCACGTGCCTCCGGCAACCCTTGCGTGATTTTGCCCACTGGCAGGGGTTCACCGATCACGCCGGTGGAAAATGGGATCACTTCGCTTGGCGCGCATTCCACCAGCTGACCGAGCGCTGCACAGCATGTGTGTGCGTCCGCCAAACCGGATTCGCCGGTACCTGCATTCGCGTTACCGGTGTTGACAAGGAACCATCGCGGCGCGCGTTGGGCAAGATGCTGCTTGGCCAGCACCACTGGCGCAGCGCAAAACGCATTACGGGTGAACACCGCAGCGCAAGTCGACCCGGACGCCAGTTCCATTAGCGACAGGTCGCGCCGGCCCGGCTTTTTGATACCGGCGCTGGCAACGCCCCAGCGCACGCCCGCTACCGGATACAAGTGGGGCAATTCTTTGAGACCTACTGGCATCGGCGTTCCAACCTGCTAGTTATCCAACCGTCCATGACACTGTTTGTATTTTTTTCCCGAGCCGCACGGGCAGGGCTCGTTACGCCCCACTTTGCGAGCGGTGCGAACGAACGGCTCCGCCGCCGGTTCATTCTCTCGGGCTGCCATCGGCTCGTCCGATGCTTCATCTGCCGCCAATGCCGGAGCTTGCGCATGCTGAAATTGCATAGGTGCCTGTTGTCGACGTTGTTCCTCGACTTTCTCAACATCGGCCTCAGCACGGATTTGCACCTTGGAAATATAGCCGATGACCTCGGTCTTGATGCGCTCCAGCATCTCCGAAAATAATTCGAACGCTTCGCGTTTGTATTCCTGCTTGGGATTTTTTTGCGCATAACCGCGCAAATGAATTCCCTGGCGCAAATAGTCCATCGCGGCCAGATGATCTTTCCAGTGGCTGTCGAGCACTTGCATCATGATGGCTTTTTCGAAATGCCGCATGACCGGCGCACCGGTCAGCGCTTCCTTTTCTGCATAGGACTTTTCCAGCGTTTCCTGAATGCGCTTGTGCAACGGCTCTTCATGCAGCGTGTTGTCTGCTTCAAGCCACTGCTTGACCGGCAAACGTTGGCCGAATTCGCGCTCCAGTGCGTCTTCCAGACCCACCACATCCCATTGCTCTTCCAGACTCTGCGGCGGCACGTGCACACGGAACACGCTATCGACCGCATCGACGCGCATGATTTTGATGGTGTCCGATAAATCTTCGGTGGCCATCAATTCGTTGCGTCGCTCGTAAATCACTTTGCGCTGGTCGTTGGCGACGTCGTCGTATTCGAGCAACTGTTTGCGCATATCAAAATTACGCCCTTCGACTTTACGCTGCGCATTCTCGATCGCCTTGGTGACCCAAGGATGCTCGATCGCCTCACCCTCTTCCATGCCGAGCTTTTTCATCATCGCCGACACGCGCTCCGACGCAAAAATACGCATCAGATTGTCTTGCAGCGACAAATAAAACCGGCTCGATCCCGGATCACCTTGCCGTCCGGAACGACCGCGCAACTGGTTATCGACGCGCCGTGATTCATGCCGCTCGGTACCGACCACGTGCAAACCGCCGCTGCTGACCACCGCGCTATTGCGTTGTTTCCATTCTTCACGCAATGCGGCGACTTGTATTTCGCTAGGGTTGTCAAGCTTGGCAATTTCTGCATTGAAGTTGCCGCCCAACACGATGTCAGTACCGCGGCCCGCCATATTGGTCGCAATGGTCACCGCACCGGGACGACCAGCCTGCGCAACGATTTCGGCCTCACGCGCATGCTGCTTGGCGTTCAACACCTCGTGCTTGATACCATCTTTGTTCAGCAGGCCTGACAGCAATTCAGAATTTTCAATGGACGTGGTTCCGACTAAGACTGGCTGGCCACGGATCTGACACTCTTTGATATCAGCGACAATCGCCTGATATTTTTCGCCCGTGGTCAGGTACACCAGATCACTGTGATCTTTCCGCTGTACCGGCTTGTTCGTCGGGATCACCACCACTTCAAGGCCGTAAATCTGCTGGAATTCGAACGCTTCAGTGTCGGCGGTGCCGGTCATGCCGGACAGCTTGGAATACAGGCGAAAATAATTCTGGAAAGTGATCGACGCCAGAGTTTGGTTTTCAGCCTGAATCGGCACACCTTCTTTCGCTTCGACAGCTTGATGCAGACCGTCAGACCAACGTCGTCCCGGCATGGTGCGGCCGGTGAATTCGTCGACGATGATGACCTGACCATCCTTCACGATGTATTCAACGTTGCGCTGAAACAGCGCATGCGCGCGTAGTCCTGCATACAGGTAATGCACCAGACGAATGTTGCCCGCTTCGTAGAGCGATTCGCCTTCTTGCAGCATGCCCGCTTGCGACAACAATTCTTCGGCATGTTGATGACCGTCTTCGCTCAGCAACACCTGGCGGGTTTTTTCATCAACGTAGTAATCCCCGGGGCCTTTCTCTTCTTCCTGACGGGTCAGCTTCGGCACTAACAGGTTGATGCCTTTGTACAGCTCGGAGCTTTCCTCGGCCGGGCCGGAAATAATCAATGGCGTGCGTGCTTCGTCGATCAAAATCGAGTCAACTTCATCGACGATAGCGTAATGCAATTTGCGCTGTGCTTTGTCGGCCATGCCGAATGCCATATTGTCGCGCAAATAGTCAAAACCGAACTCGTTGTTAGTGCCGTAGATGACATCGGCAGCATAGGCAGCGATTTTTTGCGCTGGGTCGAGTCCCGGCACTACCACACCGACGGTCATACCCAGAAAGTTGTACAGCTTGCCCATCCATTCCGCATCGCGGCGCGCGAGGTAGTCATTCACTGTCACCACGTGCACGCCTTCGCCGCTGAGTGCATTCAGATAAACCGGCAAGGTAGCAACCAGGGTTTTGCCTTCGCCGGTGGCCATTTCGGAAATCTTGCCGCTGTGCAACACCATACCGCCGATCAGCTGGGTGTCGAAGTGCCGCATATTGAGCACACGCTTACCGGCTTCGCGCACCGTCGCGAAAGCCTCGGCCAGCAGACTGTCGACACTGGCGCCATCTTTCAAACGTTGCCGGTATTCATCAGTTTTGGCGCGCAATTGTTCATCGGATAACGCTGCGATTTTTGCTTCGAGCGCATTGATCTGTGCGACATCGCGGTACATTTGTTTCAGCAAGCGGTCATTGCGACTGCCGAAAATTTTGCTCAGTAGATTGCCGACCATCGGTTAGAAACCTGGTGAAGAAAAAGAAGGCGGGATTATAAGGTAAGGGTTGCTAATTAGTAAGCGTTACGACATTGCGCCGCACCGGGTGCGGCGCAAACAAAAATATGCAGATGAAAGTTTTTTGGAATTAGGAACCGAACAACTCGGCGGGTTTAGCGTCGACGTACTCACGTGGGTTGACGATCACACCGTTGTGCACAACTTCGAAGTGCAAATGTGGGCCAGTTGAATGACCGGTCGATCCCATCAACGAAATTTCTTGTCCTTTTTTCACGATGTCGCCGGTGTTAACCAGCAGCTCCCGGCAATGTCCGTAACGTGTGGAGTAACCATTACCGTGGTCGACTTCCACCAGGTTGCCGTAACCGCCGCGCTCGCCTGCAAAAGTTACGATGCCCGACGCGACGACTTTGATTGAGCTACCGTCTTTACCCGCAAAGTCAATGCCGCCGTGATGTCCAATGCCGCCCTTGAATGGGTCGGTGCGATTACCGAAGTAGGACGAGATCCAGCCGCTTTCGACGGGCCGACCAGCGGGGAAGACTTCCGCCTGCAAATTGCGATTCATCAGCAAAGTTTCCAGCACGCCCAATTGCTGACTGCGGTTCTCTAACTGTTTGGAAAGCGTTTCCAGTGCTGACACGAAATCCGAAACGGGCAACGGCGCAAGTTTGTCACTGGATTCAGGACCACCCATGCCGGGGCGCTGCTTGAAATTGAATTCGCCTTTGTCAAGATCCGCCATCTTGGTGAGCCGGTCACCGAGTGCATCCAGACGGATCGCCTGGGCTTGCATCTGACCCAAGCGCAAAGCGAGCGCATTCATGTTGTCGCGTGCATTGCGCACCGAGTCGTCAACCTTGGCCCGCTGGAGTTGTAATTCGGTACGCAGGTTTTCATACAAAGCGCCAGGCGCCAAGGTGCCATGCTTGGACCCAACCACATAGCCCAGCGCCAAAAATGCCAGCGGAACAATCAATACCAAAATTACGGACAACGCCAATACGACCCCACGGGTCAGAGTGATATGGCCAAAGCCACTCTTGGTATTTCTAACTAATATAATATTCATAACGGTAGTCGCCCTGTGCGTCGCGTACCTTAAACCAATATACTTGCTCGGTCAGCCAACAACAGGAAGCGGGTCATAAAGCTAGGCGTAGACACTTAATCACCCCTTAACCGCCCCTCTTGTGTCGTGTATCGTCAGAGGCCCGAAAAGCATGAGTCGACCATCTACACCTCGCCAAATTCTAAGCCCGGAATGTGACCGAGTTCGCAATATTGTGGCAGCCACTCGTCGATTGCAAGCACTCACGGAGGCCCTGCGGGAATGCCTACCAAGCGAAGAACGCAGTCATTTGCGCGCGGTAACGATGGGAGTGTCAGAAGCGATCATGTGGGTGGACTCACCAGCTTGGGTGACACGCTTTCGTTACAGCGTACCGGAATTTTTGACCCTGCTCCGTACGCTGCCCGACGCAAAAAAAATCGCCACGCTGCAAGTCAAGGCGCTGCCCCGGGAGCTGCTGGAGATCCCTGCATCGTTACCGTTACGACGACTGTCAATGGAAGCTGAACAGGTTATTTCCGCATGCGCCGCACACATCGAGGACCCGATGCTGCGCGCAGCGCTGCAACGATTAGCTGCCAATGCTACGAGCAAGAAACGCACACCCACCGACCCACTCGGCTAACTTGCGAGTGCGGGTTGAGTGTAAGGAACGGGAGTTAGCGAATCATTGGTGAACACCACCAACTCCCAGGCGTCTTCGTCGGCCAGCAACGCACGCAACAGCAGATTGTTCAACGCATGGCCGGACTTATAACCGCCGAAAGCGCCGATCAGATTACGCCCCAGCAGATAGAGATCACCGATTGCGTCCAGCACCTTGTGCTTAACAAATTCATCTTCGTAACGCAGGCCGTCTTCGTTCAATACCCGGTTGTCGTCGAGCACGATGGCATTATCGAGCGAGCCACCCAAGGCAAGGTTGCGATCACGCAGTTGCTCGATTTCACGCATGAAGCCGAAAGTGCGAGCGCGACTGACTTCTTTTGCGAACGAGGTGGTGGAAAAATCTATCGTCGTGTCTTGCGGACCACCGTTAAACACCGGATGCGCAAAGTCGATTTTGAACGACACTTTAAATCCGTCAAATGGGTCAAAACGCGCCCATTTTTCACCGTCACGCACTTCGACGCTGCGCTTGACGCGAATAAATTTCTTAGGGGAATTTTGTTCGACGATCCCTGCGGATTGAATCAGAAACACGAACGGCCCGGCGCTGCCGTCCATGATCGGAACTTCCGACGCGCTAAGGTCGACGTACGCATTGTCAATACCCAACCCCGCCAGAGCCGACAGCAGATGCTCCACCGTGGAGATGCGCGCGTCACCTTTGACCAGGGTGGTCGAAAGCCGGGTGTCGCCAACATTCTCGGGCCTTGCGGTGATTTCAACCGGCGGATCAAGATCAACGCGGCGGAAAATAATGCCGGTGTCTGCCGCCGCAGGTCGCAGCGTCAGATACACCTTTTTACCCGTGTGCAGCCCGACACCGGTCGCACGGATAACGTTCTTTAAAGTGCGCTGCTTGATCATGTCAGTGCGGTGAACCCGTCCAACGCCGTGAGTGAGTCTCGTCCCTGCCCAAGGGCTCGGAATAATATCATAGGATCAAGGCCCAAGACATTGGAGTCTCTTCCAACACGGTATGAGTCTGAACCGGACGCGTATTTCCAACGAGGCATGAGTCTGAGAACGGATGTTTGGGTCGATCATTCACGCCATGGTGATCGACACGAAGGAACAGCAATTGAACACGGTGGCGCAATTACGCGCCTTTTTGAACAGTACGCAGGAGGTGCAGTTTGAGCCCAGCGGTGAGGATGCGAAGCGATACGCGTTCATTTGAAAAAGGCAAAACACGCAAGAAATACCGACTGAAAGACATGATGACGCCGTATGAGAAACTGAAATCATTGCCCAACGCTGCCGCGTTCCTCAAGCCGGAATTCACCTTTGAATTACTTGATCAACACGCTATTGCCATCACTGACAACGAGGCCGCTCGACAACTGAACGACGCCAGAACAAAACTCTTCCAATCCATCCACCGTCGATCTAAACATGCCGCTTAACTTCTACCCTCCGACCCGTTCGCTCAGACTCATACCTGGATTGGAATTGACTGTAACGACCTATGCAACAAATAAAAACGCCGAAACGCGATCTGCGCTTCGGCGTTTTGTGAACTGTTGTTTTAACGCTTCGAGTATTGAGGACGCTTACGCGCTTTATGCAGACCGACTTTCTTGCGCTCTACTTCACGCGCATCACGTGTGAGGAAACCACCTTTGCGCAACGCAGAACGTAGCGTCTCGTCGTACACCGTCAAGGCGCGTGCAATGCCGTGGCGAATCGCACCGGCCTGACCGGTATCACCGCCGCCGCTGACGGTCACTGCGATATCAATTTTGTCCGCCATATTGACCGCAACCAGCGGTTGACGCACCAACATACGCGCGGTTTCACGACCGAAGTAACTATCAATAGGGCGGGCGTTTACCGTGATCGCGCCGCTACCGGTGGTCAAAAACACACGAGCGGTAGAACTCTTGCGCCGCCCAGTGGCGTAATGCTGATTCATGGCCATTGATTTGTCTCGTTACTTGATTTCTAAAACTTTGGGGACTTGCGCTGCATGCATATGCTCCGCGCCCGCATAAACCTTGAGCTTGCGGAACATCGCACGCCCGAGCGGGTTCTTCGGCAACATGCCTTTCACAGCAATTTCAATCACGCGTGCAGGCTTGGTCGCCAACAGATCTTTGAACGCGATTGACTTCAAACCGCCCGGATATTCCGAATGGCTGTAGTACACCTTGTCTTCGGCCTTGTTGCCGGTGACCGTGACTTTACCCGCATTGATCACCACGATGTAGTCGCCCGTATCCACGTGCGGCGTGAATTCAACCTTGTGCTTGCCGCGCAAACGGCGCGCAATTTCAGTCGCCAGACGGCCGAGGGTTTTACCCGTCGCGTCGACAACATACCAGTCATGCTTAACTTCGGCAGGCTTGGCGCTTAACGTCTTCATGAGCATGCTTCTCCGTAGCCCGTCTTCGAAAAGGGGGAATGTTAAGTACAGAGCGACGAACTGTCAATAGCGCAGCTTGGGACAAGGGGTGTTTAGTTTGGATAAAACCCCGGCACTTAGACCAGCATGCGTCGCCGCAACAGCACAATCGCGATATAGCTCGCAGCGACGCCATAGGCCATAATCACGCCGATATGCAGCAGCGCATTGTCCAGCGGCGTGCCGATCATCAACGGGCGTGCAATGTTGACTGCGTGCGACAACGGCAAGGCGTGCGCCGCCGATTGAATCCACGACGGCATCGTGTCGAGCGGGAAGAACACGCCGCTGAGCAACATCAATGGCGTGATCACCAAGGTGAAGTAGTACAAAAAGAAATCGTAATTTTTGGCGAAGGCGGTCACTACCAGGGCCATCGCGCCGAAGCAAAATCCGGTGATAAACACCAACAACATCACCGGGACAAAAGCGCCCCATTGCACCGTGCTCAACAACGCCGCCACGACGAAAATCGCCGCACAACTCACCACGCTGCGCGTCGCGCACCAGATGACTTCGCCGATGACGATGTCGTCCAGCGTCAGTGGTGCGGCCAGCATCGCGTCCCAAGTGCGCTGCATCGCCAGACGCGTAAACGCGGCATACATGCCTTCGAAGGTTGCGGTGTTCATGGCGCTGGAGCAGATGATGCCGGTGGCGAGAAACGCCATGTAATCCATGCCCTGAACCGTGCCGACCATGCCGCCCAGCCCGTAGCCGAGCGCCAGCAGATACATCAGCGGCTCACCAAAATTACCAAGCAAACTTGGGCCGAGCACTTTCCACCAGACGTAGAAGTGCCGCTTCCAGACAACAATCCAGCGCAGGCTTAGTAGTGGAAGCGAGTAGTCGAGGTGCATATCAATCGCGCAACTCGCGGCCGGTCAGTTTTAGAAAAACATCTTCGATGGTGGCGCGGCGGCTGGAAAATTGAAACCGTGTATTGCCGCTCAGCATTTTCAACAGCGGCTGTTCGTCAACGCAATAACAAAACGCGCTGTCACCGACCAGCTCGATGCGTTGCGCCAGCGGCGCTGCGGAACTCATCCAGGCGCTAATGTCTTGACCCTGCACTTCCACCACATGCGGCTCGATCAGCGTGCGAATTAATTCCTGCGGTGTGCCGGTGACCAGCACCTTGCCGTGATCCATGATGACCATGCGATCACACAGGCGTTCGGCTTCGTCCATGTAATGCGTGGTCAGCACCAACGTTTTGCCTTCAGATTTCAAGGTACGCAGTCGTTGCCAAATCACATGGCGCGCTTGCGGATCAAGCCCGGTGGACGGCTCATCGAGAATCAGCAAATCCGGCGCATTCACCAGCGCGCGCGCCAGCGTGAGGCGGCGCTGCATGCCGCCTGACAACGTGGTGACATTGGCGTGCGCTTTTTCTTCGAGCGACACGAACGCCAGCAGTTCAGTGATGCGCGCTCTAACCTGCGGCCCGCGCAACCCAAAGTAACTGGCGTAGGTGGTGAGATTTTCAGTGACGGTGAAATCCGGATCTAAATTGTCTTTCTGCGGCACGATGCCGACGCGCTCGCGCATTTGCCGCGCCTGCGCGGGCACCGGTAATCCAAGCACGTTGATCGTGCCGCCGTCCGGTGGCGTCACGCCGAGCAACATGCGCAGTGTTGTGGATTTACCTGCGCCATTCGGCCCCAGCAAACCAAAACATTCACCGCGCTGCACGTCGAGGTCGATGCCATCGACCACCGTTTGCCCGGCGTAGACTTTGCGCAAACCGCGTACGGAAATGACGGAATCCATGGTGCTAGATCTTCAACCGCTCCACTACGCGCCCGTTGACCAGGTGCTCCTGAATAATCTCGTCGATGTCGGCTTGGTTTTTATATGTGTACCACACGCCTTGCGGATAGATCACCAGCACCGGACCTTGCGAACAACGATCCATACAACCCGCATTGTTCACGCGCACTTTGCCAGGCCCGGCGAGTTTTAATTCCTTGGTGCGCGCCTTGGCATAATCGCGCATCGCTTGCGCATCGTGATCCTGGCAACAGGCCTTGCCGCCCTCACGTTGATTGGTGCAGAAAAACATGTGGTATTGGTAGTACGACATAGTGAGGAGTCCGAGGAAACTTTGGAGAGTGAAATGACATTATAGGGAAAAACAGTGAACATAGGACGCTCGCTTTCCAGGCTCCCTCACCTTGCATACCGCCAAACAACTGAATGCACTTGCCGACCGCTGCGTCAAATGCGGCATGTGCCTGCCGCACTGCCCGACTTATCATCTGACGCGCGACGAGAGCGAATCGCCGCGCGGACGTATCGCACTCATCCAAGGTTTGACCGGCGGGCAATTGGCCTATTCTGAAAAGCTCGGCACGCATTTGGAAAACTGCCTCAAGTGCCGCGCCTGTGAACGCGTATGCCCGTCGCTGGTGCCGTATGGCGAACTCATCGACGGCGCGCTCACATATATCGAGCGCGAAGTAACCACGCCGCCCGCGCGACGATCACGCCTGCTCAACCTCGTGACGCAACGCATTTTTCTGCGCACGCTTGCCATGTTGCTACGCATTTATCAGCGCAGCGGAGTACGCGCGTTGCTGCGCGGCAGCGGTCTACTCAAACTTTTGGGGCTTGATCGTCACGACCGGCTGCTGCCATCGCTGCATGCGTTACACAAATGGCAAGCGTATTACCCGGCGGAAAACACGCCGCGCGGTGACGTGGCCCTGTTCACCGGCTGCATCGCAGATGCTTTCGACCAAGCCACTTCGCAGGCGGCGATTCACGTTTTGACAAAATTAGGTTACGGCGTACATGTGCCGCCCGCGCAACGCTGCTGCGGCGCGTTACACCTGCACAATCAGCAACCCGAGCAGGCGACCGCGTTGGCGCAGGAAAATGTTGCTGCCTTCGGCGCGCTCGAGGTGCAGGCGATCATCAGCACCGCCAGCGGCTGCGGCGCGACGTTGAAAGAATACGTCGCACTCGAACCGGGCGCGACTGACTTCACCCGCAAGGTTGTCGACATCAGCGCCTTTATCGCGTCGGTCCCGTGGCCGGAAAATGTCACGCTCAAGCCACTTAAAGCGCGCGTCGCAGTACACGACCCGTGCAGCCTCACCCATGTATTACGTCAGCACGACAGGCCTTACACGATGCTGCGCAAGATTCCCGACATCGAATTGGTATCGTTACCCGACCGCGACCGCTGCTGCGGCGCCGCCGGCAGTTACATGCTCACGCATCCAACACAGGCCGACGCGCTGCGCGACGAAAAACTCGCTGGCATCGAACCACTCGACGCACAGATTTTGGTGACATCCAATATCGGCTGCGCGCTGCATTTAGCGGCGGGGTTACGCGAAAAGAATTTATCGATTGAAGTCATGCACCCGATCACGTTGCTCGCCCAACAAGTACCCCAAGCGCGCGGCGGCAGCGGGAACAAAGTGCAGCCATAGGTTAATCAACTATACTGAGGGCCGCGATCCAATAAACGCGCGGGTTTTGCACGACCTGAATTGGTGTAGTTTGCGTAGCCCTTCGTGGGTACTAATTTGGGCTACGATGAAGAGGAAGGGCCATGGCTGACCACGCTGTTTTATTAAAACACCTTTTCGAGCGTCTACTTTGTTTTTAGTTAGCGCCCCATGATAACCACTGAGTTCAGTATTCTCTACGATGGCCAGCCTGTTGCTGAGGGGACAATTGACGCGCGAGATCTTGCCCCCGCTCTCCTAGCATTCGCTGATCTAGTGGACGAAGCAGCGCCACTGGTTGATCCAAATCTCCCGCGCCTGTCTCTTCGAGTTCGTCCAGATTTCAAGGAGGGTTCTTTTGAAATTTACCTTGAAATTGCAAATCTCTACGCCAAGTTTGTCAGTCTGTTTTCTGGGCCGGATGCACAAGCGTGGAGCTCCTTCTTCCAGATCGTCGGTCTCGCCGGAGCCGCAGGCGTTTTCCAGCTCATCTTTCGGTCCAAGGGGCGAAAGCCCACCAAAGTAATCATCGAGCGCAAAGAAACTGTGACCGTCACGTTTGAAGGCGATGAACCGTTCACGGTCGATAGTCGCGTCTGGGCATTGTTTCAAAACTTCCGTGCACGTAAGGCAATCGAAAAAATACTAAGCCCACTCGCCGAACGAGGCTTCGACCTCTTCAAGATCAGGCACAAAGGGAAAGACAGCCTCTCGGTAACGGAGGCTGAAGCAGCCTACTTCAAGGCACCTTCCGAACACGAGGGCGAAACCATCTCAGAGGTTGATACACGCGTCGTCATAGTTTCGCCATCATTCAATCAAGGCAACAAATGGCGCGTCTCGGACGGTGCGCGCTCGATCTATGTTGCCATTCGTGACGAAGCGTTTGAGCGTTCTGTGCAACAAGGTGCCGAAGCCTTCCGCAAAGGCGACACACTCCATGTAACCCTGAGAACAACACAGTGGCTTGAAGATGGAAAGCTCTGCGCTGACTACTCACTAGCAAAGGTACATCGCCATGAGCAAGGCCCTGAGCAACAGAAGCTACTGTAGCGCGTTAATCGTGGCTATTAGGGTCAGACACCAAATAGCCCGATTTACGCTCGAAGAACCTATCGACTGAAGCCATTCGTCCGATCACGTTGCTCGCTGTGCGAATAACCCAAGCACATCCGCGCACTGCCTCTGCTTGACCGACCCGGTCGGCAGTATCGTTACACGGCCATCCAGGTCGGCACGATGTTCGTTACCACACAGTCAGGCTGCAACATATAAGTTCATTCTTCACTTCCTGCAGGGATAATCTGCCAATTAAAATGAAGGATATGAAAATGTACAAAGATCAAATCACAAAAGCTTCATCTGACGCAGTTGATTTACCGCAAATCCGTTTTCCCGTCAAAGGAACTATGGATGCGGATGAACTGGCTGGCGAACAGGACGATATAAAAATGCTCACCAAGATTGTTGAGGACGCTTTCGGCGCGATTGCAAATGCAACGGGGCTTTCTGACAAAGAGGTGCTCGACGTTATGGAAGATCTCCATATTGATATGCTTGCGGATGTGCTTAAGAAAGGTATTCATGCGGATACGTTAAAGAAAGGTGTTGATATGAAAGTGCTTGAGAAAGGCATTCAAGATGCTATCAAGGTAATTTCGCTTGCAACCGATCTTGATACGCAGCAAATTTCCGACACATTCACGGAGAAGAAGAATACCAACATTAATGACATCGTTAGTCGGCTTCATGACAGAAGCCAATCCAACAGAGAGAAGTTTGGCAATACTCCAATTTCAAGTTGATTGGTGGAAGCCGCTAGTGATATTAGGGTCAGACTCCAATGGCACTGCCTTAAGCACAAACACGTGCGTATTTCTCGGCTAGTTTCTGTCGAGCCATGGCCCGTAGTACGCGTAGCAACGGGGTAGGTTTGGGTCGTCGCTTGATGGCGCAAGGTTCGCACACGTCCGCGCCCCGCCTTTGCTGGACCGACCCGGTCGACAGCATCGTCCACGGCCGACTCAATCCGCAGTCTCTTGCCCATCGCGAAATGGCGCGTGGTGCTATACTTTTTCCGCGAATTCACCGAAGAGAACGTCCATGCATGCAATCGAAATGACGGGCACCGTGGATCAAGAACATCGGTTGGTGCTGGACGAAACGCTGCCGGTCACCGGCCCACCCGCGTGCGCGTTATCGTGCTCGTGGAACATCAGGACGACGTCTCGGAAGTCGCAAGGCTGAAACCCGCCACCGCAAATGCGGCCTTTGATTTTTTGAAAGATGAACGGGAAGATGTTTATTCCCTGGCGGACCGCAAGCCTTTCCATGACTAGAGGCAAAATCGTTTTGCTGCCTTTTCCCTTCGATGATTTTTCCGCTGCGTTTTGACACCGCATCCATCCACCGAGCCGCAACAACGGACACCCACCCCATGACAAACCGCGCCTACTCTCCTTTCGACAATCTGATCATGCATCTCGACCAAGGCCTGCGCACAGTGTTCGGCGCGCCGCACACCACCGGGCGTGCGAATCCCGCCGACGCGGTTGCGTCCAATGATTTGGCCGCCGCCGACAAAATCCTCGCGGGACGTTTGATGCGTGTTAACCACGCCGGTGAAGTCGCCGCGCAAGGTTTATATCACGGTCAGGCACTGACGGCGCGCCTGCCGAACGTGCGCGAAAAAATGGAGCATGCCGCGCAGGAAGAAAACGACCATCTCTCCTGGTGCGCGCAACGCTGCAAGGAGTTGGGCACGCACACCAGCGTGCTCGATCCGCTCTGGTATGCGGGGGCGATGGCCATCGGCGCAACCGCAGGTGCAATCGGTGATCAATGGTCGCTGGGCTTTCTGGCCGAAACCGAACATCAGGTGGTGGAACACCTTTCCCGCCATTTGGAACAGCTGCCGCAAGACGATGCCAAGAGTCGCGCAGTGCTGGAACAGATGCGCTGCGATGAAAGTCAGCACGCGACCACCGCGCTACAAGCCGGCGGCGCGGAGCTGCCGTACCCGATAAAACAAGCCATGCGCGCAGCGTCGAAAGTCATGACACGTTCGGCATATTGGATCTGACAATCGGGTAGGAGGTGAGGTCACCCTCACCGTCCTCCCACACCACCGGACGTGCGGTTCCGCATCCGGCGGTTCATTGAACACACTGGAATCGTCGCAGCGTATCGAGCAGCGACACCAAGCCTGAACGATCAAAGAAGGAC
>JANMQQ010000104.1:0-23322 GCA_031370545.1 Gammaproteobacteria bacterium | reverse complement strand
CAAGGGCAGATCATCCACTGCGCCGCCGCTTTGCGGGCCAATGATATTCGGGCACCAACGATAATTTGCAAAGCTGTCGGTCAGACGCGTAGCAAACGCAAATGCCGTGTTGCCCCACAAATAGTCGTGATGCGACCCGTGTACGTTTTCTTCGTAGTCGAAACCTTTGACCGGGCTGCTGCCTTTGCCATACGGCAGGCGCAACAGAAAGCGCGGCGCGGTCAAGCCCAGGTAGCGCGCGTCTTCGGATTCGCGCAACGAATTCCACTTGGCGTACTGCGGGCCTTCAAAGATCGACTTGAGATCTTTCAGACCCGGCAACTCGGTGTAATCTTTGATACCAAAAAACTGCGGGCCAGCAGATGAGATAAACGGTGCGTGCGCCATCGCCGCGACACTGGCGCAATATTGCAACAACTTGATGTCTTGCGGCCCGGGGCCGAATTCGTAGTTGCCGATGATTGAGCCAAACGGCTGACCGCCGAACTGTCCGTACTCTGCGGTGTATGCGTGCTTGTACAAGCCAGACTTGACAATTTCGGGTGAATCTTCGAAGTCGGTCAGCAAATCCTGCTTCGACACGTTGATGATCTGCAGCTTGACGTTTTCACGGAAGTTGGTGCGGTCGACCAGCAACTTCAATCCACGCCAGGCAGATTCCAGCTTTTGAAACGTGTCGTTATGCATGATGGCATCGAGCTGCCCGCTGATTTTCTGGTCAATCGAGGCGATGATCTGGTCGACCATACTTTTTTCGATTTTCTCGCCGAAGCGCGCCGACTTGGCCAGCTCTGAAATCAGAATTTCCACGCCATGCTTGGCGACCGCGTAGCCGTCTTCGGACGGCTTCAGCTTGGTTTCGGTCATGATCTGGTCCAGCAGCGATCCTTGCGTCTCAAGCGTCTGCGCGGCCCCGGTTTTTTGCTGCTCTGATTCCGACATGCATCAATCTCCTGTAGTGCAAATCAATAAACGGCGTTGGTTAACGCGCTGCTATTTTTTTTCGTCGTCGCCCAAACCCAGTTCGGTCATCAGTTTGGCGCGCGCCTGGTCGTCGGACACAATGGACTGCAACCGTTTGCGGAACGCAGGGACGTTACCCAAGGGCCCGCGCAATGCCATCAGCGCTTCACGCAGTTCCAGCATTTTGTTGAGCTCCGGAACCTGGCGCGCCACGGCTTCCGGATCGAAATCCTTGATGGACTGAATCTTCAACTCCACCGGCAGTTCGCCACCGTCGCTGCTCAGCTTATTGTCAACGTTGATATTGAGCTTGAGGTTCTGGCCGCGCAGAACGTCGTTGAAGTTATCTTTGTCGATGTTGATCATCGGACGATTTTCCAGAACTTCATCTTCCTGACGCTGAGTGAAGTCGCCGATCACCAGCAACTTTAACGGGAGCTCAATTTCTTCTTTGGCATCACCGGTGGAGGGTTTGTAAACAATATTGATGCGCTCTTTGGGTGCTACTGAACCTTCTTTTGCCATGGCTCAACTCCTTCTTTTTGCCGCGAGGTGGAATTAAATATTGTATCTGTCAAAACGCGCGCCCGCGCTCGAATTAACTATGCACTTAGCTACGGCGACTGAAACGCTTTCAGTTCGGTCTTCAACGCCGCACCCAAATCGAGGCGGCAAATGCGCGCGAATAATTGTTCCGCTTTCGGCGCCAAAGAATCTTTCATTTTCTTGTTTTTTTCAGCGGTTTGAGCGTAGCACACTAGAAGTACCCGAGCCACTTCCAGGCTCAACATCGGCTCCCATTCTTCCAGCGCGTAGCGAGTGCTCAGTTGTTCCAGATGCTCCAACTGCGGCAGCGCCGCTTGCACAAGTCCCGCGTCCAGACAAAAACGCGCTTGCGCCAGACCCCAACAAAAACGTGCACGTTGCGCCGGACTCTGTGCGTAGCCGTTTTGGAACAACGCCAGTGCCTCGTTCATCTTGCCCTTTGCGGCAAGTTGTCTGGCTTCTGACTGCGCAGCAATCCACGGTGCGTCTTCACCCGGCACCTCGGCACCTGCAGCATTCGCACCTGCGCCGTTGGCTTGATGGGCAGCCATCACTTCTTGCTCGATCCACAGCCGCGTTTGATCATTCGCGAATGGCGTACCGTCGGCGTATTTCAAATTAACCAGCTCAGGCAAGCGGCGCAGAAACAATCCCAACTCGTTGATCACGGTCTGGCGGGCTTGCGCGTGGCTGGCACCAAAACTTTCCAACGCGTTGGCCGTGAGGCGATGCGCATCCAGCCAAAACGGCGATTTCGAAAAACTTTCCTCCACTTCCGGAATCAGCACGCTGTACTTTTGTTCGGCGACATATCCTGCGTATCTCTGCACCACACTGGGGGAAACCGCTGCGAGCTGGGTCACCCCGTTTTGCTGCATGGGCAAGTGGTCGACCATCAGCCACGCACCGATGCGGGTGAGCCGATAAGAGCGCGCATCTTCAAGTTTTTGACTGCGGATAAACGCCGCGGCGCTGCGTACCATGGCTTGACATTGGCGCAGCACCTTGGGCACATCTTGTTCGCTACCCACCACCGCTGGGCCCGCGACTTCCGACGACACCGGCGCTGCCGCAGCAGCAGGTGTTGCCGCTGCGGCAGCGCGCTCGGCGTCGCGCGCAAACTCGCGCAGCAGACGCAGTATTTTGTTGATATCCGGCGCTTCACGCGCGAGTTGCTCGGTAAAAAATTTATCCAGTTCTTCAAGCGCCGCGATGCCCTCGGCGACCACCGGACCATCGCCGCTGTCGGGGTGACGTTGTTCCAGCGCACGTTCAAGCCTGCTGGCCAGCCATTCAATCGCAGCGATGCGGCCGCGCATGCGCTTTTTTTCGGGATAAATGTCTTCCCAATAATTTTTCACCAGCGCGGCGCACGCCTTCAAACCCGACGCCAGACCCGCGTAACCTTTGCGGTCGAACAATGCAACGCACAGATAGCTGGCGATCAATAAGTCCTTCGACTTCGCTTCCAGCACCGATTGCGCAAGACTCAAAACCCGCCCCCAATCCACCGGCAAAGGCGTGATGCCATCCTGCTTGGCGATTTCGAGCTCCAGAGTTTCGTATTCCGGCTCGTACTTCGCCGACTCGCCGCACGGCTTGCCGCCCGCCAGCGGCGCGATGATTTTTTCGATGTCGAAAACTTGCGTACTCATAGAATGTTTTGGCTCAAAATCCAGAATGTTTCAGAGCGTGCGCGCCGAGGTAGTTTGGCACAAGTGAAAAATACCCCGACCTGCATCACTCGCTCGCCGCAATGATACGCTCCGGCACCGCTGACGCGTCGGCACCTCCCAGACGCAGCGCGCCCTCGTGTCCGGAGAATGCGTACACCACGGTCACGGTGCGAATTTTATAGCCTGACAACACGCCTGCTTGTTCCGGAAAATCGCTGGCTCTCAGTACTAGGCGACCCGAGTTGAATTCGGAAAGAAAATGCAGAAAACCACGATGTCCCGAATAAATATGTTTGAGAATCGCGTCCCCCACATACACTTCCACCACCACATCGGTGCAGGCTTGTGGAGTCCACTGAATGGTCTTTTTGATCGGGAAGTTGTGATTGACTAACTCCTGATTACCCGCACTGCACTGCACAATCAGGCGTGTTTCATGCGGCTTTTTGGTGGCTTCCGGATTTGCATCGGTGGGCAACGCAGAAATTTGCACGGCGTAGGGTTTGTTCAGCGCGTCTTTACCAACGCGCCCGCGATTGAGCAAATTCATCAACGCCGGTGAAAAATTAATCGACGCGTTGTACAACACACGCGCTTCATAACCTTTACCGGGCACGCTGCGCAAAAATGGATCGAGCACATTCTTCTGGAACTCCCACACCTTGCCGCTGAATCCTTGCAACGCGTCCACCAATTCCCAACCGCTCAGGCCCGTGCCCAGCGCAATCACATCCGCTGCCCATTGCTTCTGAATTTGGGTTTCAGCCTCACGTAACAGCACCGCCCACACGTTTTCACTCGGACGTGCCAGGAACTGCCAAAAAATATTTTCGTTGGGCGTCCCACGCCCCACGTACTCCTTGATACGTGCCTGGTCCCAGACATTTTTGTTCATCGTCTGCTTGGGTTCGCCGACCACGCTTTCCGCTTCAACGCCAACATCCTTCGCAAGCTGCAACGCTGCTTGCGGTGCCTGCACACTTTCAGCCACTTTCTTCAGCGTTTCGTGATAGCTCAGCACATGCGGCAGCGCTTTTTGGTCCTGCTCCATTTGCTTCTTTTCGTCGCCCGACCCCTGCAACGCGGACTTCAAGGTTTTCACCGCCTTGCCACCTTTGCTGGCCAACTTGTCCAGCACGCCGGGTCCGCCACCAATCTGCTTTTGATATTCAGGATCGTTGAGTTTTTGGTAGCGCAGTAACGCACGCACCCAGTCAGGGACTTGCTCAGGCTTGTCTGCCAATTCCAATGGCGGCTGCAACGCAGCTTCAATTTCTGTCAACAACCGCGTGTAGGGCGACTCCTTGCTTACGATGCGTGCCACCAGCTGCATGCGCTGCTCGCGCCCGGTAAACGCTCCGGCACCTTGATTAAAATTGACGATGAAGTCTTGCCAAGCTTTGAAATATTGCGTGCGATACGCAGCTTTGTATTCTTCACGGCGCACGGCCATCAACTCATCGCCGGGATTTGCCGCTTCGATGTCCGCCAGCAGTTGACGAATGGCGTCCCACCCCTGCGGAGAAAATGCCTTGCCCACGCGCAAGTGAACCTTTTTGTTCGCATCCAGCTCGGCGCCCCAAAAGTCACGTCCCGCCACTTCGGGAAGACTTTCCTGAATGTTCGCCCAATCAGTCAACCAATGCAGGCCGATGCCTTCACGTGTCAATACCGTGCGAATGCGCTGCTTATCTTCAGCCAGCGCTTGTTCGAGCACGCGCGGATCATTTTGCCAGTCGACATAGGCAAAGTAGCTGGCGCCCATGGTGCGCGCGGTGTCAGCAACGGCGAGTACCGAGAACGCGCCATGCAGCGCTGAGAAATTCGGCGCGAGGTAGGTGCCTGGCTCGGCGCTGGCGAGATCTCCCCGGATAGCCGCTTGCAACACTTTGATGCGTTGGGCGATCAAGTCGATATATCCAGCGGTGAGTTCCGGCGGCGATGCGGCCGTTAACCCACTCAATGCTTTATCCAAAGCATGATCGGCGGGCTCTAAAATTGCCTTGCGGTAACGTGCGGTGTAAATCGTTTGCAACTGTTCCTGCGCGCGAATGCTCTGGCGTAATCCCATGCGTGGCAGCCACCAGTTGCGATTGCTCGTCACCAGTTCATCCAGCGCCAGCCGGAAGCCGTTCAAGGTATTCAGATCGCCGCCTAAGTCCTGGCTCATTTTGGTACTCGTCGGCAACGCGCTGAACGCGGTGCGGGTGAGAGTCAAATTGCGCGCAAAGGAAACACTCAGCAACACAGCCAGCACCAGCATCACGACCGCCCAGGTGGCCAGCCCCAGATTTTGTGTGAAGCGCGCGAGCAACACAGCAGTACGCGTGGGCGCAACCAGGTTGCGATCCTGCTGCAAGATGCGGCCAAAGAAATCACGCAGGAACAAACTGAGATTTGCGTTCGGTAGCGCTTGCCGCTCCGCACCAAACCCCAGGCGTTCCATAAACGCCGAGGCGGCAATGCCTTCTTGATGGGCGCTGGCAAAATACAAGCCGCGCAAAAATGGTGTCTCGGTTTGCTGGCCCGGCTCGAACGCGGCGCGCACCACGGTCGACACCGCGTTCTTGAGCGCAAAAAATTCTTCGGGGAATAACAGCGCCTGGGTTTCCATTTCGGGCGCGTACTTTGAACCCAGAATCACCATGCGCAAACGGCCGAGTTCCTCGCGTAACTGACTAAATGCGGTATCGACAAAGCGCACGGGCGCTCCGGCATCAAAACTCTGCGCGTTGATCGACCCCATGGCTTGACTGAACGTCGCATCCGGAAAGCTCTGAAAAAAGCGCGTCATGCCGTGAATTTGATCGCAGCGCGTAATCAACAGGTAGACCGGGCAACGCACGCCCAGCACCCGCATCAACTCATTGAGCCGTTGACGCAGATTAATGCCAAGATCGTGCCCCTGCTGCGGCCCCCCGGATAGCAGCGCATTGGCGGAAATACAAACCACGACGCCGTTGAGCGCGGGCAAGTTGCGGGTGTTGCGTATCTGCTGCAACAACGTGTGCCATGCCTGACCGTCCGACGGCGTACCCTGCGCAACAAAATATCCGGGGGTATCAATCAAAATGGCGTCGTCGAGGAAATACCATTCGCCGCTGTCGGAACCTGACGCCTTTCGAAAACCGGGAATCACTTCCGAAAACGGCATCGCCAGACGGCTGTTTTTTATCGCGGTGGTTTTGCCCGCACCGGGCGGACCAATCATCAGGTACCACGGCGCGGTGGTGATCGGATTGCCGGGAGTGCGTAGCTTGGCTTTACGCAATTGCTTGATCGCATCGGCCCACGCAGTCTGCATGGCGCGGCGACGTTGCTGTATTTCGAGACTCTGGGCAGTCGCGCCGGACGCGTGTGCGGCGGCTTTATTTTCGGCACTCCTGCGCAGCAATGCACGCATGCCGCGCACCATCAACACGATGACAACAATCGCTACTATTGCACCCAGCAGCACGCCCAGGAACATCCACCACGGCCATTCCATTTTCATCACCAGCAAAATGTCGGCAGAAATGACCAACACCAGCAGAAGGCCGACGACCACCCATTTCAGCACGGACCCCATCTAACTCTCCCGCACGTGCAGCATGACGTTGTCGACCACGCCATTGAGCACAAAAAAATAAATCAGCAGCAATCCCAGCACCAGCAACGGTGGCAACAAAATGAACAACCACCGCATGACGGGATTCATGCTCATCGCTCCCTTCGGCGTGGATAGTTCACCCGCTGGTGTTTTGTAAGCGCCTTCAAACAACACGCCGCGCGCATAACTTACCGGCTCCAACACCTGGCCGATCAGCGAACGCAGGTTGGATTTTTTTAGCTGGTCGCGCAGAAATTCATCGCCGTCCATCGAGTAGCGCCCCGCGAATCCCAGCCCCAAACATAAGTAATAAATCTCGCGCACATCATTTAGATCGGGATGCAGCTGATTCAAGCGGTCAAAAAATTCCGCCCCCGCATTCACGGTGTTGTAGTACTCGCTTTGCAGCAAGGTGCGTTGCCATGCGGCACGATGTTGCCATGGGGAATTCATCACGGTTTCGTCGATCCATGCGCACAGCGCAAATCGCGCGTCATCATAACTGCGCGGGTCGACGCCGAACGTGACCATTTTTTGCGCGCTGTCTTGCACTAGCTGGCGGATCTTGACATTAACTTGATCGAACGGCGGCTGTGCCAGCGCGCAGGTTTTCTTGAACAACGCGGTGTAGGCAAATACATCGACAAAACAATCCAGCAGGGCGCGCGCTGCGCTAGTTGCCATAGATCACCATCAGTTCGATGGAGACCTCGCCGGGTGGCGAGTCAAAATAGATAGCAACGTTTAACCCGTTGCGCACCGCGTCCCATGCCGTGGCGTATTGATCAATCTGAAAATAAATGCTGTCGCTGCCGCGCGGCAATTGACTGGGCGGTGACGCATCGTACGCCGCAGGTACGCCCGGCAACGCACGTGCAATTAAAATCGGCAAGTTCTCGCGCGAACTGACTTTGGCCGTGGATTGCAGCGCGTTGACCACGGTTGCGGCAGGAACATCGGTGCGCACCCGTAAATAGTATTGATTTGACCCCTGAAAGGCGCGCTCGGTGATATCCGCTCCATAATAGGTGCCGTCGAACATCAACGGCGCCAGATAATCGGGGCCTGCAGTCAGTTCATCCAACAACTTCACAATCAAGGTGACAGCCACACCGAAACACCCGTCCAGGTTGTCGTGCTGATAAAGCGGCAACTCGTCTTCTTTGTTGGTCCCGGCCACGCCAAATACATCATGCTGCGTGGAAAACGTCGACAACTCGCCGACGATTTGTCGCAGCAAGCCGTAAAACTGCCAGGGATGTGTGCTGCCATCGTCGAGCCAATGGTGCAGCAAGGGGATGTGCCGATTAAGTGTCAACAACGCGAGCAGATACACCATATCGCGCGTACCTAACGCGATATTTTCCAGCCCGCGATCTTGTTTGTACAACGCCAGTTCACGGCCACGCGCAGTAAGCTGCTCTTTTACTTCACGCAATAAAATTGACAACACCGGCGACGCACTGACATGCAACAACGGCGGAATGAACTGAGTGAGCGTCTTCACTTCAGTGCCCAAGCGTTGCAATTCAGCGATTTTAATCAGGTGGAAATCAACCGCCTTGGCGGCTTCGTCGTTGACAAAAATTTCCAGGTGGTAATCGAGAAAGAACAGGTCGTCTTGCTTTTCTTCGCTGTAAAGATCGGGCACCGGAGTCGGGGAAACTGCAACTTCATAACGTGTTGCCGCGAGTCGATCCGCTTCTTTGCGTTCGGCCTCGAGCGCCACATCACCCGGCGCGCTGACGTTGTTTTTCCCCGGCGCGACAATCTTTAAGCCGAGATAGACCGACATGGATTTGCCCGCGTTATCCCACAGTCCTTCCAGCGAGCGGCGTTGCAGCCGCGCATTGCCCGGATAACTGATTGCGGAACCGTCGTGAAATACCGCCACGCATTTATCGAGTTCAAAGATCTGGTTATTGAGCGCCGACTGCACCAGCGACAACTGACGGATGCCCCAGGCATGCGGTTGCAAGCGACCAATCTGATCGTAGGCGTAGGCATGCTGAAACAGGTCGTGTTGCTGAAAGTGTTGCGGCCGAAGGAACAGCCCTTCGTGCCAGTAAACAGGCCGGATAGGTTTCATTATTTTTTTCTCCGCGAACCGTCGTAGGTGCCAGGAAGTAACATCAGAGAATTACGACGGCTTGGGCGCGGTGGCAATTCCGTCACGCCCAAGGCGCAGGTCGATCAACATCTGCGGTCCTTCCCCATTCCAGAAATGCCCCCCCTTCAGCTCAATAGGATATAACCGGCTAAAGTTGCTCTGCCCCTGCATGGAGTAGAACCCGGCGACCACGGCGACGTAACGCGCGCCTTCCACTTGGTCCATCACGAACGAGGTATTTTCTCCAGGCTGCACGGTCGCACGCCGACGCGACAACACTGTGGCATCAAATTGCTTGCCGTCCAGCAACTGCACCACGCCATCGGAGCTTTCAAGCATCTGCTTGTAGACGTTGGGATCAGAGAGCTCATACACCGCCAACACCAGGGTATGCGACTGATTATTGAAAAAGTTAAGATCCGGCGCCGCAGTGATGTTGATGCCAATGGCATCCTTAACATACGGGGGCATTTCCTTACCCTTGCTCGCGCAGCCTGCCAAAAACATAGCAGCACATAACCAACCCAGCCCAATAACCAACAATTTTGTTTTCATAAATTCCCGTTTAATGTGAACTTTCTTCCTGCACATACTTCTTGTAAGCCGCTCGGTAATCGCGCACCAAGCGCCCCTTATTATGGTACATCTCAAGCTGACTGAATTTTTCCACTACGGCATCGAACAACAATGCTTTGTAGGCAGCTTCGGTCGACAGCGTTTTCTTCAAAATTCCCTTTTTTATTGTTTCAGGATTCAGCGCGTTCAACACCCGGTCAAACGATTCACGCGCGGCATGCTCGAGCGCATGATCATGCGCCTGCAAGTCGCGCGCAGCCCGCTCCAACAATGCAGACAAGGGTAGCCCGGGTTTGTGCACCGTCGCAGCCAGCACCTGCGCACGCGCGGTGAGGCGCTGCACCGAGGTGCGCAACAGCTTCAGCTCTTCAGTGCCTTGTACTACCGTTGCACCGTCAACCAGGCGCGCCAGTTCTTGAATGGCTTCGCGCAAGGGGCCTAGCTCTGGCGCGGCAACTGAGGTGCCAGTGCTTGGCAACGCGGCCGCAAACTCGGCTGCCGTCGCACGTAGCACATCGGGAATTACATTACGCGGCAGGTCCTTTAACCGATATGCCAGACAAATACGCAACAACTGATTGCGCTGCGCAGGCGCCACGCCATACACGCGCCGATAAACGGAACGCAAATAAGTCGCAACTTCGGATGCGGCAGCAACCATACGCTAACGTTTTTTTTCTTTGGAGATGATGATGGTCGCTTCCAGATTTTCTTCTGCTGCGGGTGCTGCCGGGGGCGATGCCACGCTTGCAGGAGCGGCCGGGGGCGAGACCGGCGCGGGCGCGGAAGGAACCGTGGAGCCGCGTTTCATGATGATGGTCGATTCCATATCAGGTTCCTGCTCGGGCTGCACAGCCGCAACCACGGACGCGGGCGGACGCGCGACCGGCACGGCGGCGGGCATAGGTGTGACGCTAGCCCCCGCAAGCGAATCAAGCCAAAATGGATCGCCAATTAATTCGTTCAACAGCTCGCCCAGATCCTGCTCCATGCGCGGGGGTTCAACAAATAACGCTGTGGCGACCCGTGTCCGCAGCGCTTCAATATCTGTCAAAACCCGGCCCAACACCGCCGGGATTGAATCTTCCTCTTGTGACGAATAACTAAAATTCGGAATCCGGGTCGCGAGCCGCAAACCGATCTGCAACACACGCTGCCATAGATCGTTAGGAATCGCCTTGGATTGCAACGCGGGCGCACGCATCGCCGATTCTATTAACAGATTGGAATTTCCCACTGAAACCGCCAGCAACGATGCCAGGACAGATTCAACCTCGGCTGCGGCTTGGCGTGGGTTCGCGAGCAATGTGCGGAACCAGCAGAAACCTAACTCCTGTAGAACAATCTGGGGGGATGCGTCAGTCGCGCTTGAATATTCGACGCTAAAATTCCAGAACTGCGGCAAATGCGTTGTGGTTGCAACCAGTTTGATTTTACAACGATTGATATTGATCCTGGCGCCGCGGCTAATGCGCACGATCTCAGCCAGCAAACATAACTTCAGCCATACTGCTTCCAACCCGGCCCGCCCCAGCACATCGTGAGCAAACATCAAATCTGTACCCGTCGGCGAATTCAGACGGTCACAAAAATCCTCGTAGGACAGCGAACCTTCGATTGTTATTTTTTCATCCGTCATGGTGTCCAATTCGCCGCTGAAACAAGCGGGGAAGTTAACGGTGGCCTCGCCCGATTGTCAATTCAATTTACACAACTCACTTGGCGAGCAAAATGCCCAGTCCGGTTGGGACAAAGCTGCGTTATTTTCATCACCTCATCTTGGTACGCCAAGGTTTCCATTGGCACTTCGTTCTTTGCGCAGTGGCATGAACGAACAACGAAGCGCACAGAAAACCTCGGCACGAACCGAGTGCCCACGTGATTAATAGCTCAAAATATGTCGGTTTTGTTTACAACCTACGCCATTTTATAAATAAAAATTAATAAATAACATAGAGTTAGATAGTTGGCCCACATAGTGCTTTGCTGACCAGCAGAATTTAACCTAGATGTAGATGCACTGGAGAGACTATGAATCGCATTACTAAAATTACCGCTTCGATGGCCGTGGCTATGACCACCTTCTTCAGCGCGCAGTCAGCCCATGCTTTGGCCATTAGCATCAGTGACGGCGTGAACACCATTTCGGCTTCGGATACCAACAGTGACGGCTTTGTATTTTTAAATTCCGCCATCGGTGCATGGAATTTCAACGTAGTCACAGGCGTGAGCAATCCTATCATCGGCAACCCGCAAACTTATGGCCTTCACTTGAACTCTCTTAATGCAGGCGGCGGTACCGGAACTCTTACGGTAATGATTACCGATACCAATGTGACCAAATTCAATGCCCCGTTCATGACTTCGTTGGGCGGCGTAACCGGCGGGACCACATCGTTTGCAACTTATCTGAGCGCGAGCAATACGGAATTCAGTCTCGACACATTGTTGTCATCAACTGGAACCTATAGTGGTGCCTTCGCCGCCAATGACTCGGGTTACGTTAGCGGACTGACCAGCCCCTATTCAATTACGGCGGTTGGGTACATTACGCATGACCAAGCCTGGGACATCTCAAGCTTTGACTATGAAATCAAAGTTCCCGAGCCGATGACCTTGGCGTTGTTTGGTTCAGGCCTCGTTGGCTTGGGTCTTTTTGGGCGTCGTAAACGCCAAAGCTAAGCAACTTTGCTATCTCTAATAAAAAAGCCCCGGTCACCGGGGCTTTTTTTCGCGCCTAAATTGTCAACAAACACTCGCTGCGGAACCACAAAGGGTCGCTATTACTTCTTGCGCGCGCGTGCTTCCCGTATGGATGTCGTGCGATACGGGTTGGTGCTGCTCTTGAATTCCAATTTCAAGGGCGTGCCGCGAATGTTTAAATCGTCGCGGAATTTTTTGGCAAGGAAGCGTTTATAAGCTTCGGGGACCGAGTCGGTTTGGTTACCGTGGATAATGATCAGCGGTGGATTTTTTCCGCCCTGATGCGCGTAACGCAGCTTGATGCGACGTCCATGCACCAGCGGGGGCTGATGCTTCAACAGGGCTTCTTCAAGCAAGCGTGTTAAAACCGGCGTGGGAAATGAGGCCATCGCCGCCGTGTAGGATTCGGTAACAGAATCGAACAAATCGCCAACACCGCTGCCGTGCAGTGCAGAAATAAAGTGAAAGCGCGCGTAATCCAAAAACGAAAGTTTGCGCTCCAACTCGGTTTTAATGCGCTCTCGTTTGTCGGACTCTAATCCATCCCACTTGTTGACCGCGATCACCAAGCCACGACCGGCGTTCAGCAGGTGCCCGAGCAAGTGTGCGTCTTGATTGCTGACCTCTTGCTGCGCGTCCAAAACTAAAATAACAACATGCGCCACTTCGATGGCTTGCAGCGCCTTAATCACGCTGAATTTTTCGATGGCCTCGGTCACATGGCCGCGCCGCCGCACACCGGCGGTGTCGATCAAGGTGTAGCGTTGCTCATCACGGGTGAACGGAATGGAAATACTGTCGCGCGTGGTACCTGGCATGTCGAATACAATCACGCGGTTTTCACCCAGCATGCGATTCACTAACGTGGACTTTCCTACGTTAGGTCGGCCGATAATCGCAATGCGAATGCCATCGCTTTCGCTCGGCGTATCACCGGTGGCTGGAAATGCGCCAAGCACCGACTCCATCAATGTGTTGACACCGCTACCGTGCGACGCGGCGATCAGCCAGGGCTCACCCAAAGCCAACGCATGGAATTCGGTGCGTGCGAGATCTGGATTCAGCCCTTCAGATTTGTTCACCACCAAGTACACCGGCTTGCCGGTTCGACGTAGTTCAGTCGCGATGGTCTGGTCCAAGGTAGTCAAGCCTTCGCGCACATCGACCAGAAAAAAGATCACGTCGGATTCGCGCATCGCTGCATGCGCCTGCTCGGCGGTCAGCGCTTCAATGCCTTCGTCAGATCCGCTTAATCCACCGGTATCAACAACGATGTAGCCGCGCCCGCCCACTCGACCGATACCGTAATTGCGGTCGCGCGTCAGCCCAGGTTGATCTGCCACCAGCGCGTCACGGGTGCGCGTCAAGCAATTAAACAGTGTGGATTTGCCGACGTTCGGTCGGCCTACGATCGCGATAACGAGTTGCATGATTAAATATGTCGCGACCTGTAACAGTCGATTGTGGATACGCCGCGCGCATCCGGGGTGAAATTAATTAACGACTATGAACCAGCGCGAAACGCCGCCAATACACCGTTCTCGTCGCGCACGTACAAGTTTTGATTCGAAGCCCAGGGTGTCATGCGAATTCCACCGGGCACTGAAAATGTCGGCGTCTCTTCGTCGACACTTACTTTGCCGGACACAACGGCACGGCGATCTGCATCATCCATGCGCACGCGTGCCACGAAACGGCCGTCCGCGCGCGTCATCCAATGCAGATAACCCTGAAAGTCACCCACGGCAACATACTCGCCCAGCAATGCAGGTGCCGTGGTTGCACGCCCATGGAGCTTGTCTTGACGCCACAACGTGGCACCTGAGGTGCGATCCAAGGCCCACAATTCGCCGCTGTTGTCGCTGAAATACACGTGGCCTTCATCCACCGCAATATCCACGTACGATGACGCCTCACGCGACCAGACAATTTGGCCACTCTCAAGCGTAAGTGCCGCGACTTGACCTTGATAAGTCACGGTGTAAATCATGTTGTCAAACACACGCGGCGTGGAGTCAATGTCGACTAGGCGTTCGATCTCGGAGCGTCCACGAGACACCGCCACAGCGGTCTCCCACAGCCGTTTGCCGTTATGTAGATTAAACGCTGCCAGATGACCGCTAGCGAAACCAACAACAACCCGCTCACCGACTACTACGGGACGACCGCCACCGCGCAGACTCAAGGCGGGCACCGTGTTGGAGCTTACCCAAATGCGCTGTCCGGTACGCGCATCCAGTGCGACCACTTTACCGTCGCCGATGCTCACAATCACCTTGTCCCCGGCAACTTGCGGAGCAGCGAGAATTTCGCTCGACAAGGGCGTACGCCATTGGATGTCGCCACGTCGGACGTCCAAACCAAACACTACTCCGTCTTCGCTACCCACCACCAACAAGCCCGCCCCGGCTCCACCCCCTGACGACAACTTCGCCGGCAATTTAATATCCCACTGGAACGCGCCACTGACGGCGTCATAACATGCGACCCGGCCGTTGGATTCAGTGGTGAAAATTTTTCCATCGGATTCAACCGGTACCAAATTGAATCCACGCCGTTTGGCGTCGATATTCAACTGCGCGCTCCAAGCAAGCTTAACTGGCAAGGTGGGTTCGAATTTCACCAGCTCGACTGGGCGATCAGGATCGTTTTCCGAAATCACCTTGTCGCCGCCGCAGGCGGATAACAGCAATGCGAGCACACTTAGGATGCAAATCTGTTTCATGCCCGCGGGGTCTCGACAATTGTCGTGCCGCCACCCACATCATCCAGCTTCATTTGCAACTCGGCACGATTGCGTGCCTGAGGCGTGAGCGCGGCCATCGCGCTGCGATAGGCGGTGCGGGCGTTGTCAATTTGACCGAGCGCGCGGTACAGATCGCCTTCCAATTCTTTATACGCAACCACAAAACCGGCGGGTGGCTCGGTACCCAGTAATGTGAGTGCCTGTTGCGCTTCACCGCTTTCCATCAGCACGCGCGCCATCCGCAGGCGCGCGATGTTGACCATTTCTTGCGGCTTGCCGTGATCTAAAACCCATTGCAAATGAGTGCGTGCAGCAACTGCATCGCCTTGATCCAGCTTCACCTTGGCGCTCGCCAAAGCCGCCAAAGTCGCGTAAGGCGTGCTTTCATACTGGCCCAAAATGCGTGCGCCCTGCTCGAGTGCGGCATCCGATTTTCCATCTTTCATGGCAGTCAGCATGGATTGATAAAGCACCGATGCTGCGTCGCTCTGCGCATCTTTATAATCAACCCAAGCGCGCCCGCCCAAAATAATTCCTAACCCCACAATCAAGGCGACGATGGTGCTGCGTGCATTTTTTGCCCACCACTGCTTCAGTGATTCAACCTGTTGGTCTTCCGTTTGATAAACTTCCACGTGCTTCTCCCGCCTATGTTTAGATAAATTCGCGTAACGACGCGGCCAAGGTATCCATCGACACCTCGTGTTGCGCGCGTTCTTCACGCAGGAATTTTACACCGACTACGTTCTTCGCCAATTCTTCATCACCCAGCAACAACGCAATACGCGCGCCGGATTTGTCGGCGCGCTTGAATTGCGCCTTGAAACCGCCGCCGCCGCAATTCATGACCAGACGTAATCCCGGCAACGCATCGCGTAACGATTCGGCCAGCTTATTTCCGGCAAAACCTGCCGCTTCGCCTGCAATCAACAAATAGGCGTGCGGCGCGGGTGATGACAATATGCCAGCTTGCGTTTCCAATAAGCTGAGCAGCCGCTCCAACCCCATCGCAAACCCGATGGCGGGAGTCGCTTTACCGCCCAGTTGTTCAACCAGGCCATCATACCGTCCGCCCGCGCACACCGTACCTTGCGCTCCCAACTGATCCGTCACCCACTCAAATACGGTTTTACTATAATAGTCTAGACCCCGCACCAGACGCGGGTTTACCGAATACTTCACCCCGGTGCTATCGAGTAAAGTTTTCAAACGTTCGAAATGCGCAAGCGATTCGGTGTCCAGGTGATCAAGCAATTGCGGCGCGGCAAGAATCAATTCGCGCATGTCGGGATTTTTACTGTCAAGAATGCGCAACGGATTAGTAGTCAAGCGCCGTTGGCTGTCTTCATCCAGCGCATTCTGATGGGCAGAAAAATATTCGACCAAGTGCGTTCGATACACCTGGCGAGCCGCCAATGTACCCAAAGAGTTTATTTGTAAAGTCAGGCTGGTCAGACCCAGCGACTTCCAGATGCGCGCCGTCATGGCGATCAACTCGGCGTCAATGTCCGGCCCTTCCATTCCAAATGCCTCGATTCCCGCCTGATGAAATTGGCGGTAGCGACCTTTCTGCGGACGCTCATGTCGAAACATGGCGCCCATATACCACAGACGTTGAATCTGGTTGTGCAACAGGCCGTGTTCGATACCGGCGCGCACGCAGCCCGCCGTGCCTTCCGGGCGCAGCGACAAGCGTTCGTGATTCAAATCTTCGAACGTGTACATTTCCTTTTCGACGATGTCAGTGACCTCGCCGATGGAGCGCTGAAACAACTCAGTTTTTTCGGCAAGCGGCAGACGGATTTCGCTATACCCGTAGGCACTGAAGGTTTCGCGCAGTGTCTGCTCCACGCGCTGCCAGAGTGGCGTTTCCTGCGGCAGAATATCTTTCATGCCGCGCACGGCCTGGATTTGTTGCGACATGGTGGTTTATTTTCCGACAACAGACTGGATCGGAATGACTCGTCGCGTGTCCGCGCCGCTTTCTTTACGCAATTCGATCTGGCGGCGAATGGCTTTTTCCAACTCGTCAACCAACTGCGCGTTGTCGACTTTATGATCCGGCTTGCCGTCGACGTACATCAAATTGTGCGGAGTACCGCCCGCCAGACCGACGCTCGCTTCACGCGCTTCCCCCGGGCCGTTCACTACACAACCGATCACCGCCACATCGAGCGGCTCGGTGATATCTTCGAGGCGCATCTCCAACGCATTAACCGTCGAAATCACATCGAAGTTTTGGCGTGAGCAAGACGGACATGCAATCAAGTTGATGCCCTTGCTGCGGATATGCAGGCTTTTTAAAATGTCAAAACCCACCTTAATCTCTTCCACCGGATCGGCAGCCAGCGACACGCGGATGGTGTCGCCGATGCCTTCCGCCAGCAGCATGCCCATACCCACCGCCGACTTCACCGCACCGGAACGAAAACCACCGGCTTCGGTAATACCCAAGTGCAACGGATTGTCGATTTGCGCCGCCAGCAAGCGATACGCGGCTACCGCCATGAAAACATCCGACGCCTTCACACTGATTTTGAAATTGTTAAAATTCAATCGCGTCAAAATTTCCACATGGCGTAACGCCGACTCCACCAACGCCTCGGGCGATGGTTCGCCGTATTTTTTTTGCAATTCCTTTTCCAGCGAACCGGCATTCACACCGATGCGGATCGGCACGTTCTTGTCGCGCGCCGATTCCACCACCGCATGTACACGATCATCTCGACCGATGTTGCCCGGGTTGATTCGCAAACAGTCAACACCCAGCTCCAAGACACGCAATGCAATGCGATGATCGAAGTGAATATCGGATACCAACGGTACGCTGACACGCTTGCGGATTTCACCGAACGCATCAGCGGCTTCCATCGTCGGCACCGACACGCGCACGATATCCGCACCGGCTTTCTGAATACGCTCAATCTGCGCGACAGTTGCATCGACATCGGTGGTTTCAGTATTGGTCATGCTCTGCACCGAAACCGGTGCATCGCCGCCCACCGCCACCGATCCGACCATGATTTGGCGCGATTTACGCCGCGCGATAGTATGTTTATAGAGCATGGCTATTCGCCTCCTGCCTCGATGCGATTGTCTTGCGCGGAACCGACTTGGAACACGGCCGACTCGCGCTGTTGATGCGGCTTCATGTCAAACCTCGTCCCGTTGAGCCGCACTTGCACGTCCTTCACCGCGCCCAACATTAACTTAAAAGGTGCCTGACCTTTAACGATACGTGTCTCGCCAGAGCGCACCGCTTCATACACCAAGCGACGTTCGCCAGCATCGTAGATTTCGACCCACGAATCGCCGGTAAATTCCAGAACCAACGCGGCTACCGGTGTGGACGGCGGCAATGCAGCTATCACATCCGCACTCACCGTCGGTGCAGAGGAGAAAACCTCGGGCAGCGGAGCAACTGGATCGACAGGCGACTCCGGGTTCGCCGCAATCGTGGGACTCGCTTTGGCAACGGCCTGCCGCGACGGTGTTGCCGATGATGGCTGCGCGACGTTTCGGTCGGTCATTTGGAATACTAACCATCCACCCAGCAACAATGCGACCAACATGCCCACGGCGCCCAGCCAGGCCGGGCGCGGATGAGGTTGCGAGACATCAAACGAGCGCTTGGTGTAGAGCTTGGTTGATACCACCGTGGATTTCACTCCCGCGATGTGGTCATGCACGCCGGGATAATTTTCCACGATTTCGTCGGAAGGCAAATGCAAAAATTTCGCGTAGCTGCGCAAATAGCCGCAAATATATGAGGGCCCGGGCAAGCGGCTCAAATCTTGTTGTTCCAACGCATCGAGATGTCTCACCTGTAAATGGAGCTGACCCGCGACCTCTTCAATCGTCAACTGGCGCGCGAGACGCGCTTGCATCAAGCGCTGCCCGATGTTGATCGCGTCTGGCGGCGACTCCTGCGGACTGCGCCCGTCGGCGTGGGTTTGATCCGTAGCTAAAATGTCGCGCTCCGTCACTTTGAAAACTCCGCTTCCAGCGCCTTGACCTGCTGCGCCTCGCTGGAATCCTGAAATTGCGAATAGAGTTGCGTCATATAACGGCGCGCCGCCTGATCATCGCCCAATTGATGCTCGACCTGCACCGCGACAAATAAACCCTGCGCGGATAATGGTGCAATCGCTTCATGCCGCTGCAAATAGCCACGCGCGTTCAAATACTGTTTGCGGGCGAATTGTACGCGCGCCATACCCAACAAAGCCCCCGGCATGTTTGCATCCACTTTTAAGGCCTGGCGCAAATATTTTTCCGATTTATCAAGATCCGGCACTCGTAGCGCACATAAACCGGCGTTTTCCAACGCCGTGGCTGGGGTCACGTAGGTCGGGTCACGCAGGGCGGTCTGAAATTGTTCCTCGCCTTCAGCAAAGCGCCCTTGCCCGCACAGGAACGCGCCAAAATTATTGTGCACACCACCATCTGTCGGCAACAACTTCAACGCAATGCGATAGTGCTTTTCGGCCAACTCCATTTGACCAAACTCCTGATAGGCGAGCGCAAGCGAATGTTGTGCCGGGGCATAGTCCGCATCGGCGTCGATGGCGCGTTGCAATTTTTCTATTGCAAGCTTGCGATCACCTTGTTGCAAATAGCCCAATCCCAATTCGGTGTTGGTGCGAGCGATGCGTTCCTTGGCGCTGGGCTCGGAACGCATCGCTGGATTTCCACAAGCACTTAAAGTGAAGGTTATAAACAACGTGAGAATTACACGTCGCACGTGGCCGGTCCTTGCGCGACGACCAATCGCTTCATCGAACGCTTGGTGCGATCCATCACCTTACCTGCCAGTTGCCCGCACGCCGCGTCGATGTCGCCGCCACGCGTGCGGCGCGTGATCGTGACATAACCCGCTTGGGTGAGAATCTCATGGAAGCGGTCAATCGCGTCCTGCGATGAACGTGCGTATTTGGTTTGCGGAAACGGATTGAACGGAATCAGATTAATTTTCGACGGCACATCGCGTAACAGCTTTGCCAATGCACGCGCATGTTGCGGCGTGTCGTTAATGCCGTCGAGCATGACATATTCGAACGTCACGCGGTTATTGCTGCGCGAGTCGTGGTCGACATAACGACGGCAAGCGTCCAATAACACACTGATCGGATATTTCTTGTTAAGCGGCACTAGCACATTGCGCAACTCGTCATCCGGCGCGTGCAATGACACCGCCAGCGCGACATCGCTGACTTCCTTCAATGCGTCGATACCCGGCACCACGCCCGCCGTGCTCAGCGTGATGCGCCGCTTCGATAAACCGTAGGAAAAATCTTCGCGCATCAACGCAATCGCGCTTACCACGTTGTCAAAATTCAGCAGCGGCTCGCCCATGCCCATCATCACGACGTTGGTGATTTTACGATCCACCGGGCTATGCCCCAACGCGCGCGCCGCATTCCACACCTGGCCAATGATCTCCGCCACGCTCAGATTACGATTGAATCCCTGCTGGGCTGTAGAACAAAACGTGCAGTTCAACATGCAGCCAACTTGCGACGAAACACACAAGGTGCCGCGATCATCCTCGGGGATGAACACGGTCTCGACACAATTCACCGCGTCGACGCGCATCAACCATTTGCGCGTGCCGTCATGCGACTCCAGGTCGCTGACAATTTCGGGCGCCTTGATTTCCGCAACTTCACCCAGCTTCTGACGCAAGTCTTTGCTGATGTTGGTCATGACATCAAACTGATCGACCAAGCCCTGATGCAACCACTTCAACACCTGCGAGGCGCGAAATGGCTTCTCACCGATGGCGGCGAAAAACGCCTCCATCGCGGGGCGGTCGAGATTCAGCAGATTGGTTTTTTCAGATTGCGTCATAGGGGTGTGCCTCGCGGCGAGCGGCTTACTTGCTGCGTGCGCAGATATCGCTGCCGCTGAAGAAGAATGCAATTTCCTGTGCAGCGGTTTCCGGAGCGTCTGAACCGTGCACTGAATTGGCTTCAATCGACTCAGCGAAATCCGCGCGGATGGTGCCCTTCTCTGCTTTCTTCGGATCAGTTGCGCCCATCACTTCGCGGTTCTTGGCAATTGCACCCTCGCCTTCCAACACTTGAACGATCACCGGCCCGGAACTCATATAAGCGCATAAATCGTTATAAAACGGCCGCTCTTTGTGCACCGCATAAAACTGCCCGGCCTGCGCGCGGCTCATGTGAATCATGCGCGATGCAACGACACGCAACCCGGCCTGTTCGAAGCGGGCAACGATCTGGCCAATGACATTCTTCGCCACTGCGTCCGGTTTAATAATCGAAAAGGTACGTTCAATGGCCATGCAAATTCTCCGCAGTCACGTGATGCCCGCCGTAGCAAGCAAGATATTGTTCAGATGGTGAAAATAAGCTGCGTATTCTACGCGTCGGAGGGTAGGGCGGGCAATGACGGCGACGCAGGCCCAACATCAGCAATCCAACCGTTCGCGGATATTGGCTTGCGTCACAAGTTGGGCGAGACCCGCCCCCAACCTTTTACCCTACTGCGTCGCTACTATATTCGCTGCAGCAGGAACGCCGGTTGAAATTGTCGTAAGCGCGGCGAATTGAAATGGAGACTGGCCTCAAGACAATGGATTTGATCTCGATAAGCGATAACGCGAACCTGATCCGCGCCCTTTTGTATTAGCCAAGCCACGTAAAAATTTTTTTGCTACAGCGTATCGGGCTTACTCGAATCTCATGCTCCCAGACCCGCACAACGCGCCAACCCATCTCGCGAATTCGTACGTTTACTTCGCGGTCTCTTTGCATATTGCGGGTTAGCTTCTCGCGCCAAAACGTTCTGTTGGTTTTCGGCATCACGGCGTGCTTCGGGCATCCGTGCCAGAAACAGCCATCAATGAATACCGCCAACTTATGTCGTGGGAAAACGATATCCGGCTTTCCGGGAAGGCGACTTTTCAGCCGGTATCTGTAACCGGCGGACCACAGCAATTTACGCAGCACGATTTCCGGCTTCGTATCCTTGCCTCGGATGCGTGACATGCAATACTTACGCTGTGTCGGGGTCAGAACATCAACCATGCGGCAAACCTCATGACGAAAAAGAAAATCCTGACTGGCGAGAAAATTGTAAGTCCACTTACACTTTCCACCATGGCAGACGCCGAGCTGGTTTCGCTGCGCGCGCAACTGGAAGTCGAAATGCGCCTTAGGAATCTCGGTTTTTCGGTTGGAGCAATTGGGGAGACTCTGGCCATCGGGCATTACACCAGCACCCCAGGCCTGCCGACATTACAGCCCGCACCAACCGGTACGAAGAACGTCGATGCCCTGTCCCGTGATGGCGAACGATATTCGATCAAGTCCATCTGGAACGCGAAGAAAACCGGCACCATCTATCCGGATTCGGAAAATCGTGACAAGCAGCTCTTTGAATATATTGTTGTCGCACTTCTGAATGACGAGCTGTCACTCAAAGCAATTTACGAATTCACGTGGGATGAGTTCACCAAAATCAGGAGCTGGGATAGTCGGATGTCTGCTTGGTATGTAGCTTGCTCCATGAAGTCCCTTCAAAAAGCCCGGCGCATCCTGTAGAGGTATTGTTGAGACTAACTACTTCGAATCAAGATTCGCCTTTACCCTATCGGCTATCTGATCGAGGTCTAGGTCAGGTGTTCCAATCCTTCCGTAGTAGCTTGAGAAGCGCTGAAGCATCCCTTCCCGGAATGGACTATCGAGCGAACATACTTGCTCGTAAGCATCATCATTTTTTAGCGGAACATGGCGAGTCTCCTGAAAATCAACGACACAATCGGGGAGAAAAAACGTTTGTGGAAAAAAACTATACCGGGGTCCTTTCCTGCCCTTTACAAGACTAAGCACCTCGCCACGAGCATCATTCATCCCTTTAGCAAGCCCCACGCCGTCCTTGTCTTTTTTCCAAACCTCTAGCGCTACCAAATATGCTGAATGCAGCGGATGTTCTGACAAGGGATAAATTCTTGCCATCAGCACATTCTCAGCCTTGCATTGTTCAAAATCACACGCGGGCGTAAGCACGATCCAAAAATGTCCTGCCGTTTTGTCACGCACAATATCGCCAGGCGAACACTGGTCAGATGGCGAAGGATACAAAAACATTTCAAGCGGATTTATTAGATTACCTGTAATGCCAAGAGCCGCGCGGACAGTGTCCCGACTTAACCTGTAAGCCACCTGACGTGCCGCGAGATATGCCAGCTCTGCCGGCTCTGCCTCACGCTCTAAATTGCCCCACTTTCCTTCCAAGGCAGACCACATATATTGACGCTGTTGCTCCTCCATGTGCCGAACGAGCTGTGGAAGCTTTGTGCTCAGCACTTCGCCAACTGCATTTCTCAGCTCTTCAATATTGCCGCCCTTGGTAACGATATTTATTATTGGGCTTTTCAGATGCATAA
>JANMQQ010000095.1:0-1966 GCA_031370545.1 Gammaproteobacteria bacterium | reverse complement strand
TCGCGGCGCTGGCGACACTGCCTTTCCTGAGCGGCAGCTTTATTCCGGAGATGAAGGAAGGTCATTACATTGTGCACATGGCGGCGGCGCCCGGCACCTCTCTGGCCGAATCGATGCGCATCGGACACCAGATCACGCTGGCTTTAAGCAAGATTCCCGGCGTGCGTCTGGTGGCCCAGCGTGCCGGTCGCGCCGCCGAGGTCGTGGATCCGGTGGGCGTCAATACCAGCGAATTTGAAGTCGATCTTAAAACAATGTCGGGCAGCGCGCAGACGCGCACTTTAGCCGATATCCAACGGACCTTGGCAGGCTTTCCGGGCTTGACGACCTCTGCCAACACCTTCCTCACCGAGCGCATAGACGAAACCATTTCCGGTTATACGGCGCCGGTGATCGTCAATGTCTTCGGTAACGATCTCGATGTCCTCGACGCCAAGGCGCAGGAAATCGCCCAAGTGTTGAATCGTATCCCCGGCGCCATCGGCGTCAGCGTGCAATCGCCGCCCGGTACGCCGCAGTTGGGGATTCGCTTACGGCAGGATCAATTGACGCGCTTCGGTTTCGAGCCGGTGGATGTGCTGGAGGTCATTCAGGCCGCGTACAAAGGGGTCGACGTCGCGCAAGTCTATGCCGGTAGTCGCGTCTATGACGTTACCGTGTCTTTAAGCCCCGCCAATCGCGAAAATCCGGCGCAAGTGGGATCGCTGCCCTTGCGCAATGCGCAAGGCATGACGGTTGTGCTGAAGCAACTGGCCGATATTGTGCAATCCACCGGCCGCTATCAGATACAACACACCGGCGGGCAACGCTTGCAAACGGTCGCCTCCAGCGTGCGCGGCCGCGCGATGAGCGATTTCGTACAAGAAGCGCAAACGCGCATCAAACGGGAAGTGGCACTCCCACACGGAACGTATGTGGTATTCGCCGGTGAGGCGCAGGCACGGGCGCAATCGCAGCATGATTTACTGGTCAATTCCATTCTCGCGGGCATCGGCATTGTGCTGCTGTTGTTCATGGCCTTGCGCAGCACGCGCGCACTGCTGCTGGTGCTGGTGAATCTGCCGTTTGCACTGGTCGGCGGCGTGGTGATCATGCTGATCACGGGCGGCAATCTGGCACTGGGTTCCTTGATCGGCTTTGTGACTTTGTTCGGTATTACCTTGCGCAACTCGATCATGCTGATTTCCCACTACCAGCATCTGGTGAATCGGGAAGGCATGCAGTGGGGACCGGAAGCCGCGCAGCGTGGCGCGTCCGAGCGGCTGGTGCCGATACTGATGACGGCCCTGGTCACCGCTTTAGGTCTGTTGCCGCTGGCGCTATACAGCGGCGCGCCCGGCAATGAAATCGAAGGGCCGATGGCGATTGTCATTCTCGGCGGTCTGATCACATCGACGGTTCTGAACTTGCTCGTACTGCCGACGCTGGCTTTGCGCTTCGGGCGCTTTGAGAAAAACACCGATGCAATGGAATCGCCGGTTCGTGCAGGCTAAGGCAGGCCGACGCTGTGACGAAGCACTGAGCAATCGCTATTAAATTCACCGGGTGTTGCCAACAACGATCGAGGATTTATTTTGGAATCGCATCTGCAATCGCTGATTACCTATTTTTCGGCCCATCCATATAGTGCGCTGGCCACGGTTTTTGCCGCGTCGCTGTTCGAGTCGCTGGCCGTCATCGGTATCGTCATACCGGGCAGCACTATCGTCTTCGTCGGCGGCGTACTGATCGGACTTAACGCGCTTGATCCGTGGTGGACGGCTGCCATGGCTGTTAGCGGAGCGATTCTAGGCGATGGCCTGAGTTATTGGCTCGGGCATCACTATCACGAAAAAATTCGTGCCCTGTGGCCGATGAAAAATCACCCGGAAATGTTTGAAAGAGGGCAAGCATACTTCGCCAAAAACGGCGGCAAGAGCGTGTTTCTCGGCCGCTTTTTCGGGCCGGTGCGGGCCATCGTTCCGGT
>JANMQQ010000093.1:0-7777 GCA_031370545.1 Gammaproteobacteria bacterium | reverse complement strand
AAGTAAAGTCGAGCCGTATTCATCAGGTTATCGTGCTTTGCCCCAGCCCGGTATTGACGCGCATAAAATTCCTGCCTTACTCTAGGTAAGGCGCTCCCTTACAGGAACTAACCATGTCCGACGCACGCTTGACCACCAAGGGGCAGGTTACAATTCCACGCGATATTCGCGACCGGTTACACCTTAAATTTGGCGACAGGTTAAGGTTTCGGATCACGGACAGCGGGCAGGTGGTGCTTGAGGCGGCCAAGCATCATGTCAGCGAGTTGTATGGCGTGCTCCAGCGCAAAAGCAAAAAACCCGTGCCAGTTGAGGCGATGGATGAAGCGATCCGTCGCCGGTTTAAAAAGCGATGAATGGCGTTGATACCAATGTGCTAATTCGCTATCTCGTCGCCGATGATCCACTGCAAGCAGCGAAGGCCAAACGCATCATGGAATCGGGCACGTCTTACGTAAATTGCATCGTGTTGTGTGAGGCCGTATGGGTGCTGGAATCAGCTTATGATTACGGCCGCAAAGAAATCGCCGACACACTCGAGCGCATCCTGTCGACGCATGAAATTGAAGTGGAAGATCCTGAAATGACGTTGGCGGCATTGCAGGATTACCGCCGCACCTCAGCGGGATTCACCGACTGCTTGATCGGCCGCCGCAATGCCAGCCACGGGTGTGATCAAACGGTTTCTTTTGACAAGCGAGCCAAAGATGTTTGGCGCTTCAAAATTATTTGAAGGGATTAGATGACCTTGGGCTGACAATTAGAGTCAGACTCGAATTAACGAAGCCTGCGCGCTGACCCTCATTTCTTCCGAATTCTCTGCTCAATATCTTCGGGAACGATAAACAGATAGCGCTTCCCCGCCTTGGTTTTGGTGAGCAGTTTCAATTCTTCCGCCATGAACAATAAATCCTTACGTGCCACGTCGTACGAGATGCCGTGTGAGCGTTGATGTTCTTCGATCACATAGCCGAAGCGCGGATGTTTCAACGCATGCCGTAATAGTGCCAGTTGTCGAAAATTTAGCCGGTCTTTCAGGCGTGGGTTCTGCGTGAGCATTTCCCCGGCTGCGTTGATATCGCGAACTTTGTTGCGCAGAAATTCATGCAAGGCGGTAATGGCGTGATGAATCACATCCAGTTGGTGAATCAAAAAATAGGTCACGTCGCTGTCGTCGGTTTCTGAATGCAAATACGCTCGTCCGTACTGCGCCGGACTCTGTTTCATCACGCGTGAGATTGAAATGAATTCCGTCAGCCAATAGCCTTGCCGAGCCATCGCCCAATAGAACAGCGCGCGCGCTGTTCTACCGTTGCCATCGCAAAACGGGTGATCGTAGCCCAGCATGAAATGCAGCACGATGGATCGGACGACCGGGTGTAAAAAGACATCCGGCTGGGCGGATTGCATCGTGTCGGCATTGGCGAAGTCGCAGACTGCCTGCAACCGTGCAGACAGTTCATGCGCGGGTGGCGGTTCGTGCAGGACGATGTGACTGGCGTTGTCTACGACATGGATGTCTTCATCCTCCTGACGAAAACGCCCTGCTTGAGTGGCGTCATCCAATGTGTCGCGCGTCAGGATTCGCTGCAATTCAAACACCAGCGACGGCGTCAGCGGATCGTTCTTGCACTCACGTATAAACTGCATCGCTTGATAGTTATTGAAAATCATTTGCTCGCTTTTATTGCGCGGCGCGCGGTCTTGACGAATCATTTCTTTGGCCACGTTTTGCGTGGTTGAGGCGCCCTCCAATTGGCTGGAGTTGATAGCTTCCTCGATCAGACTCCGAATCAAATAAGTGTTGCGCGTTTGCGGATCGGTAATGGCTTCCTCGGCTTGCAGTGAGCCGGAGGCATGCCGGTCCAGCCAGTGCAGTTGTTTTTGGACGATTGCAGGCAAGCAGTAACAAAAAGGCCTACCGCGTTTGTCGGTGAGCGGCAGTGGTTTATAGCTTTTGCGCCGAGCCATTTTTATGCCCAGCCACCACTGTTCCGGGGTAAAGCCTTCCGGCGCGGGTAGGTGCCGCAGCTTGTCCCAATGTAAATAACGGCCTTGCCTATCGACTTCGGTAAAGGCATTCAGCACACGACTCAGTTCAGTCGACCCGAGTGCGCTTGTATCTTCTAATAAGGCATCAAAATCAGGCGGTGCTACTGGTAGCTGCATGCAAGATACTCAATTAAAAACAGCGAGGTAGTGCGAACAATGAGTTTTTCATACTTGTTTTACAGAAACAAGTATTTGGCGAGCAAGTGGATTGAGCTCGGGGGCTGTTGCTGCTGACTGCATGAAGCCAAAATCAGCAAATGGTAGGTCATCGCGGCAGCTGCTCGCCCTACCAAACGCTCCCTACCATCACTGCCAGGAGTAATCCAAAGTACGGCTGGGATTGATTCAAAACGTACTCTGCTTCAAATTTAAATCGCAGGTAGCGTGCATCGCCCACGACGATTCCTGCAACGATGGGCAGCATCGGTTCGGATATTCTGCCGAGGTTGCCGAAGTAACCATTCGCACGCGTGTTTCCAATTCCGCTCTGTAGCGAAAACCGCGTCATCCCCGATGTGCCTAGCCAACCATAAAGCAGTTCGTGTGTATCAAGTAGATCTTGGTGGCCACAGCCTAAGGGACAAAATCCGTTGCTGCCGAAGATCGCGCGGTCGCTGTACTCGACATACCGGTAGGAGAAGCGTCGATTCGCATTATCGTAGGCGAGCGTTACGCTATTTGCGAGGCCGACCTTTCCGCCAGAAACGGCGGAAAATCCGGCGGCGATGTCCCAGCGGAACCGCGGGGAATCTGCATCGTTACTTTCAGCTTGGGCCGCAGTGGTAACTCCGGAAAGCAGCAACGCAATCAATAAATGTCGCTTCATGGCACCCGCCTTGGTTGAGAAGAAATTTTAGCAGACGGGCTGGGATGGCGAATAATTCTTCAGCGTAGGATTTACTTCCCGAGCACCCGGTTAATCATGCCAGTCGTCGACACGCCCTGCACGAAGGGCAGAATCTTGACATCACCGCCAGCATTCAACACGCACCGATGACCGGCGATGTCTTCCACCCGATAGTCGCCGCCTTTCACCAACACGTCGGGCAGCACGCGGCAAATTAAACTCTCCGGCGTGTCTGTGCTGAACGGAACGACCCAATCGACGGCGCGCAGTCCGACTAACACCGTCATGCGCTGGACCAGCGGATTGATTGGGCGTGACGCGCCTTTCAAACGTGCCACTGAGGCATCGTCGTTTACGGCCACGATCAAGCGGTCGCCGAGTGCGCGTGCCTGTTGCAGGTAGGTGACGTGACCGGCGTGCAGGATGTCGAAGCAGCCATTGGTCATGACAATTTTTTCGCCGTTGGCTTTGGCGTGCCGTACCCAGGTCAGCAATTCGGTTTCGTCGAGCACGCCGGTGGGTGTGTCGCGCGCACTGCGATTCTGTGCAGCGATGGCAGCGCGCAACTCTTGCGGGCTTACCGTGGCGGCGCCGAGTTTGCCGACCACGATTCCAGCCGCAACGTTCGCCAGCGCCGTAGCTTCCGGCAACGCCATGCCTGCGGCCAGCGCTGCGGCGAGTACGCCGATGACGGTGTCGCCCGCGCCGGTGACGTCGAACACTTCGCGCGCTTGTGCGGGCCAGAACACCGGGGCGAGATCACGTTGCAGCAACGTCATGCCATGTTCGCCGCGCGTAATGAGCAGGGCATCGAGCTGCAAGTGCTGGCGCAGTTGTTGACCTTTACTCACCAGCTCGGCGTCGTCGTGGCAGGCACCCACGATGGTGGTGAATTCAGCGTTGTTCGGCGTGAGCAAGGTGGCACCGCGATAACGTTCGAAGTCGGTGCCTTTGGGATCGACCAGCACGATTTTTCCGGCAGTGCGCGCGTGCGCAATCAACTCGGGCGCAGCGGCCAAGGTGCCTTTGGCGTAGTCCGACAGCACCACCACGTCGGCCGCGCTCAACAACCGCTTGAAGCGTTCCAGCAAGATGTGCGGCGGGTGCGCGTAAAACGAATCTTCAAAATCCAGCCGCAGCAGTTGCTGATGTTTGCTCAGAACGCGCAGCTTCACAATGGTTGTCAAGCCTGGCACCGGTGTAAACGCGCAATCGACTTTGGCTTTTTTTAAAAACGCAGCGAGAGCGTTTGCATTGGCGTCATCGCCGACCAAGCCGTCCACCTGCGCGAGCGCACCCAATGCAGCGATATTGAGTGCCACGTTACCGGCTCCGCCCGGCCGCTCTTGTGCATCCGTAACGCGCACCACCGGCACCGGGGCCTCGGGCGAAATGCGCGCGGTGATGCCTTGCCAATAGCGGTCAAGCATCAGGTCGCCGACCACGAGCACGCGTGCTTTCGAAAAATCAGGAACGTGGAGATTCACGGGGCGTCCTAAAAACGGTAGTTGAGTAGCGTGCGGAGTGCGACCCGTTGGGCGCGTTGCAACTTGTCCGCATAGCACTTTATGGTTGTCACGATAATCAGAGCTCCTTCCTCCTGCAAGGGGGAAGGTTTGGATGGTGGATGGGGGTGTGCAAGCACACTGTATTTTCGATTACCCCCATCCTCGGCAACTGCTCCATGCGTTGCTCTACCTCCTGCATCCATGCAGTCGTGTCCTTCCCCCTTGCAGGGGGAAGAGAGGCTTTATTTACGCTTCTGAATAAGTTTAAAGTCACAAACTACATCGGGTCGGATCAATAGGATCAATCCTCAAAGGCTTCGCACAACAAATGCAGAATCAAAATATGCGCTTCCTGGATACGTGCGGTGCCGGACGCCGGAATGACCAGTGCGTGATCCACGAGCGGCAGCAGTTTGCCGCCGTCACGACCCAGTAGCCCGATGGTGGTAATTTCGTGGCTGCGCGCGTACTCGACCGCCGCCACGATATTGGGGGAATTTCCTGAAGTGCTGAGCGCCACCAGCACATCGCCCGCCCGGCCCAATGCTTCAAGCTGGCGGGCAAATACCTGCGCGTAGCCGTAGTCGTTGCTGATGGCGGTGAGGGCGGAGGTGTCGGTGGTGAGCGCAAAGGCGGGGTAAGCGCGCCGGTCTTTTTCGTAACGGCCGGTGAATTCAGACGTGAAATGCTGCGCGTCGGCGGCCGAACCGCCGTTGCCGCAGGCGAACACGCGCCCGCCGCTGCGAAAGGTACGTTCCAGTAATTGAGTGACGGCGAGGATGGCAGGCGCAATATTTTCGACAGCGTCGATGGCGCGGCGATGGGCCGCAATGCTGGCGCTAATGTTCAATTCCATCCCAATATTCCCCGCGCGAAAAATGCAGATTTCCAGCAGAAAGGATAGCACACGCCTCGCTGTGGACTGCTTCAGGCCCGCTGGGAATGTTGCTCAGAGATTTTGTTATTGAAGGTGTCGCGCCAAACCAGGAAAGTGGCCAGCGGCATGGGCTTGCCGATGAAATAACCTTGAATGGTTTCGCACCCGGCGGCCTGCAAGGCGTCCAGCACTTCTTGGGTTTCCACGCCTTCGGCCACGACGTCGAGCCCCAACGCTTTACCTAGTCCTATGGTGGCTCGCACGATTGAGGCATCGCCCGGGTCGCGCACCATATTGTCAACAAACGACCGGTCAATTTTTATTTCTGAAATGGGCAGGCGGCGCAAATTAGTCAAGGTCGAGTAGCCGGTGCCGAAATCGTCCACTGAAATGCGAAAGCCGCGCGTGGTGAGACGCGTGAGCAGTTGCTTGGTTTGTGCGGGATTAAATACCACGGCGCTTTCAGTCAGTTCGAGAGTGATGTGCTGCGCACACACCTTCCATTGTTCTAATAATGCTGCCAATTCAGCTTCTAAATCGGGGTCCTGTAAGTTATGTGCTGACAGATTTATAGCCATGTTCAGAGGTTGTGCGTGCTTGGCAATATGCGCGTAGTCGCAAAACGCCTGCTGTAATACCCACTTGGTCAGCGACCGGATCAGCCCGGTATGTTCCGCGATCTGTACAAAAGTTGCGGGCGGAATGTAGCCGACGGAGGGATGCTTCCAGCGCAGCAGCGCCTCTGCACCCACCACTGTTTTAGTGGCAAGGTGATATTTAGGCTGGTAATACAATTCCAGCTGGTTGTTATGAATCGCATCGTGCAAGTCGTTGGTGAGCGCTAATTTGTCGCGACTGAACACTTCAAATTCATGGCGATAGGTTTCGATTTGGGTGCCGGAGCGTTTCGCGGCATACATCGCCACGTCGGCTTTTTGCAGCAAGGTTTCAACATCGGCACCATGGTCAGGAAATAACGCAATGCCCAGGCTGCCGGTGACGTGTAGTTTGTGACCGTGGATTTCAACAGGCAATTCGACACATTGCATCAGTTTTTCGGCAATCACCTTGGCCTCGGCGAGATCGACCCTGCACAATACCAGTGCAAATTCATCGCCGCCGATGCGCGCAACCGTGTCGGATTTACGCAAGTTGTTTTGTAAACGTCGGGAAACTTCCAGCAACAGTTCGTCGCCACAATGGTGCCCGAGCGTGTCATTAACTTCCTTGAAGCGATTGAGATCAATAAAGCACAGCGCGAATGAAGCTGATTCCCGCTCGGCAGAAGTAATGATCTGCTGCAAACGGTCGTTCAGTAAGGCGCGATTGGGTAGGCTGGTCAGTTCGTCATGCAGCGCGCGATGCCGCAGAATATTTTTTTGTTCATCCACTTTTTCAAACAAATTCGCGACATACATGGCCCCCCATGACGCGAACCACAACACGATCATGGCCGTGACAATCAGTGACACGCCCATCTCGCGAAAAAACGTGTAAGCGGCGGAGCCGCGCGAAGGGCTAATCAGCACGGCTTGGTAATTAGTTTTGGGGACCTCGGCCCGGGCCCACAGATACAGCGACGCGTTGTGGCTCAAACTGCCGGTGCGCGTGTCAGGCGTAGTGTGCAGTTGTTCGAACACCTGCCGCAGCTCCGGTAAATCCGGCGCTGAAATAACAGCTCCGTGTTGATCAGCGACAAATAGATAGAGCCGGTGATCGGTCGAAATGCCGTCTGCCCCTTCGAGGACCGGGTTCCATTTTTGTTTTTTTTCCAGGTCGTCCCCAATGGCGTCGGCAATACTTGGCGCAACGCTCGCCAACAGATCAAGCTCGTTTTTCAGGTTGGCTGATTGGGCAGTGTCGTAGGCGATAAAACCAAAAAAGGTAAAGGCCGCGAGCGAAGCGGTAATAAAAATCAGCAGTAATTTAAGGCGTAAATTCATTCTTTACTGGCGGGCTTAGCGCTGCAAAGTGTGCTGAACCCGGTCATCGCATACACCGGGCAACGCGCGGTGTAAAACGCCCATAGGTTAGTCACGCCAAAAACACCTACGAGTGCGGCGACAATGCGGTTGGCAATTAGAGAGGTATCTATGAAACCTATGTAGATACAGGTAACTCCAATAGTCAGGCGCACATAGCGGTCAAGGGTATGCATGTTGCGAGATTTTTTCATCGGGGGTGCCTCGGTTAAGTGGATTGATGCGCCAGCGTGCAAGTGCGTGCGCAAGCACGGATCGCATGGCTTATATAGCGAGTGACCTGCCAGATTCTTGAGGTATTGATTTGGCTGAGTGAGGACTGCTGATTTATCTATTTACGGCGTGCGCAGTACAATGCACCGCTGCAAATTGGATCAATACTAATCGCGCCAATATCTTCGATATGACCAGACTTACCAAGAGTGCGTTTCTATTCGGCCTACTGCTGCTGGTGTTCGGCATCTTTCGCGGATTGTTGCTGTGGATCTATCCCGAGCAATTCGATGGCTTG
>JANMQQ010000047.1:0-10774 GCA_031370545.1 Gammaproteobacteria bacterium | reverse complement strand
CGGCAGTCAGCAGTTGCGCTGCTTTGTCGACGGCGTATTCCTTGCCGATGCCGCCAAAGTCGATCTCCATACCGGCGGGTAATGAAAGCTGCGGTTTGTTCCACGTCACCTTGTTCCAGCCGACGCGGGGTAACAGTGCGGCAATATCTTGCGCATTGGGCACGCGGTCGCTGCCATCGAATTTCCAAACGTTGCGCAACACGCCCGAGGTGATATCAAACAAGCCGTCGCTCAGGCGATAACACAGGTCGGCATAGTCAAGCAGCTTGGCGGTTTCATCGTCCACCTCGACGGCTGCACCATTGTTGTGATGCATGCGGTGCACGATGTTGTCATCACGGTAACGGCTGAATTTTTGCTCAATGCGTTTGGCTTCGGCGTAAGCAAGGTCAGCGAGTTGCTTGGTCAGCGCGCGGTCGTCGCTGTCCACCAACAGTTCGCAAGGGCTGCCCATGGCGAGGAAGCGGGCGAGCCAGTAGTCGTCACGGCGTTCGAAAGTAACGGTGGTCATACCGCCGGTAGGATGTCGGGAAAAATTAACGACGGCAAGCGCTTCAGCCCGGATATGCCTCCGCTGCAATTCAAAACTTCATCGAGATATCTGCCGTGACGCTCGTGGTTTTGAGATCGGAAAACAAGGCTTCACCTTTTAATGAGCCAATCGCATCGGCGGGATGTGCTTTGCCGGTTTGCCGCATGGAGTCAACACCCAGCCCCCACGAGGTATCGGCATCCCACTGGTGCGCGAAACGCAGCCCGACCGTATTGGACTGCAACGCGGCGAGGCGCAGATCGGCACTTGCGTATGCAGGTACGTTACCCGCCAGGACGGCATGCGTGAAAAAATTTGCGGCGGTTTGGGTGTAATAGCGGTAGTGCGGCTCCAGGCAAAAGTGCGTGCCCAATTGGAGTCGGTAGGTTAAGTCTACGGTGCTTGACTTAATGTCCCAGTCATCCCAGTAGTAGCGATAGGACACATGCACCACATCTTCCGGCAGGTGATAAACGGTCTTCCAGTACAGGGTATTGCGCGTGCGGGCGTCGGGGCGCTTTTCATGCAGGTAGCTTTGGGTCACCCCATTGCTGTCCACCACGCTGAATATTTTGTACGGGTCGGTGAGGTAGCCGCTGCTTTTGCCAAAGGAATAATTCAATTGCATCAGCGTGCGACGCGTCAGCACCTGGGTGACACCCACCAACAAGTCGTAGGCATTTTTGGATTTACTTCCACCGCCGGAGCCACCTCCACCATCTTCGGTTTCTCGTGCGCTTACATTCTTGGTAGGAGCGATATTCATAGTCACCGGTGACAGTTCGGCGGGCATGCCGCCGGTCGGTTTGACCTGGTCAAGACTTGCTCCCGCACCGGCAGTTAACGTGGTCAGCTTGTTGTTCACATCCCACAACAACGAGGCGCTGGCACCCAGCGAGCTGTAGTCAGTCTCGCGCGAAAAGTTGGCGTTGTACTGGCTGCGCAGTGTGCGCGACAGCGGCAGCTCCCAGTCCACGCTGACGGCAGCGCGTGCATCGGTAAACGACACCAACGGTAATGCGTGCGCGGCGGCAGTGTATTTACTTTCACCTGAGGGTGATGTGAAGGTTTGCGCTGTGCTGGCGGGCGCGGCGCCATTGGGTGTGGAGCCCGACATGGCGTCGTAGACGAACTTTACGGTGACGAACTCGCCCTCGCCGATTTCTTTTTTAATCTGCAACACCGGCTCTACAACATCGACGCGATTTTGCTCGGAATAAAGCAGCACTGCGGAATCAATATTCCACAGCGAATCGTAATCAAGGTAACCGGCATGTGCCGCGTCGACTGACAGCAGGGAACAGGTCGCGACAGTTAATGAATTGCGAATACTGCGCGGCCCGGTCAGTTGCATCCGCAACCCCCGCCACCGACTCCGGCGCCGCCGCTGGCGGCTTCTTTACTGAAATAAATATGGTCGGCAATGTAAGCGTTGACCGGGTGCGGAACCAGCTGCATCTGGTCTTGCGCGAGTAAATCGCGATCCCAGGGTTGGAGCGGCTCGAGCGCGCACGCGCCTAAAAAAAATGCCGGCAGCAGAGCCAGCAGTTGCAATGATTTCATGTTCGCTCCCTGCGTTGCCTCGACCACGGAAGACTATACGAGTTACTTCCGGGCGAGAAGTTCCCTGATCTTGCCTTCCATTTCTTCTTTGTCTTTGTCACGGAAACCGATATGCGAAACTTGCAGCTGCCCGCTGCGGTCGATCAGGTAACTGCTGGGCATGCCGGACACTTTGTAGTTGTTCGCTGCGCCGCCACTGGGATCGTAGGCAATGGTGAAATCCACCGGTGTTTTGGCCAGGAATTCGTCGATGGGCTCACGCGATTTATCCAGATTGACCGCCACCACTTCCAGGCCCTGGTCTTTGTACTTTTTGTGCAATTCGTTCATCCACGGAAACGACTTGCGGCACGGCGTGCACCAGGATGCCCAGAAATCCACGTACACCACCTTGCCTTTGAGTTTGCTCAATTCCACCATGCCCTTGGCCGACGGCAATTTAAAATCCGGTGCGGTATCGGCGGCGAGTGCCACGGTGGTGAATGTCGTCGCTGCACACAACAGCGTGGCCGCAGAAAAGTGTTTCATCATGGACATACGAAATCTCGCTGAAAGGTTTGGTGGAATCATCCGACAAAGAGATGATCGAAGAGATTATCGGGTGGCGGAATATATTCTTAAAACGTTGCATACCGCGAATGTGACTGGTGACGCACTGAAAGGTTCAGCAACGTTTCGTGAGTAATAACTGTAATGCACAGGAGAACGGCGATGTTAATTCGCGTACGCAAGGCAAGTGAAGTGAAACCCTCGGAAATTACCGACCGTCGCGTGTACGAAGCCCGGCGTGATTTCTTAAAGACGGCTGCAGGCACCGCGTTAGGCGCAGCGGGATTGTCACTGTTCGGAATGCCCGACGCGCAGGCCGGTACAAAATTGAACAACATTGGAAAGAGCCGCTACTCGACAACTGAACCGGTGAACTCGTTGCAGGACATCACCTCGTACAACAATTTTTACGAATTCGGTGTAGAGAAAGAAGAGCCTGCACAAATGGCGAAAAATTTCGTCACCACACCGTGGAGCATCGCGGTGGAAGGCGAGGTGGCCAAACCTGCCGTGTACCAACTCGAAGATTTCATCAAGCCGTATGCGCTGGAAGAGCGCATCTACCGTTTGCGTTGTGTCGAAGCCTGGTCGATGGTGATTCCTTGGGTTGGCATCCCGCTCGCCGATATCATCAAACGCCTGGAACCGACATCGAAAGCGAAATATGTCGAGTTCGTTACCTTGCATGACCCGGCGCGCATGCCCGGACAGAAACGTTCCGTGTTGCAGTGGCCGTATCGCGAAGGTCTGCGCATGGACGAAGCGATGCACCCCTTGGCAATTTTGGCGGTGGGTTTATACGGTGAAACGTTGCCGAATCAGAACGGTGCACCGATCCGTTTGGTGGTGCCATGGAAGTACGGTTTCAAGAACATCAAGTCAATTGTCAAGATACGCTTCACCGAGCAACAACCGCCGACCACCTGGAACATTCAGGGCCCGCGCGAATATGGATTTTTTGCGAATGTAAATCCAGATGTTGACCATCCGCGCTGGACGCAGTCGAAGGAGCGCCGCATCGGCGAATTCCTGAAACGCAAAACGCTCAAGTTTAACGGCTACGCCGAAGAGGTTGCGTCGTTGTACACGGGCATGGATCTGGTGAAGTTTTACTAGCGAGACCACCATGGCTATTAAATTTGACGCCGCGCGTTACGGCAAGCCGCTGCTGTTTTTTGTGTGTTTGCTGCCGCTCGCGTGGCTGACATACAAAGCACTGTTCATCGGGTTGGGGGCCAATCCCATTGAGAAAATTTCGCGCTACACCGGTGATTGGACCTTACGTTTGCTGTTGATCACGCTGGCGGTGACGCCGTTGCGAATTTTGGCGGGCGTGTCGCTGGTGAAGTATCGCCGCATGTTGGGGTTGTTTACATTTTTTTACGTGTGCCTGCATTTCTTCAACTGGCTGGTGATCGACAATTTTTTCGACGTCGACTCGATGATCAAGGACGTGATAAAGCATCCGTACGTCACGGTGGGATTCGCAGCATTCGTGTTGTTGGTTCCGTTGGCGGTCACGTCAACTAACGCGATGATCAAGCGTCTCGGCAAGAACTGGAAACGACTGCATCAAGCCGTCTACCCCATTGCCATTCTTGGTGTGCTGCACTACCTGTGGCTGGTGAAAGCGGATAATCGCGAGCCGCTGATTTACATCGCCATTCTTATCGCGCTGCTGGCCGTGCGCGTGTGGGACCAAGCGCGTCGCAAGGTCGCGCTACGCAATGCCCGTGCGGTCGCAACGTAGCTCATATTCAAAGTCGCGGCGGTGTCATACCATTGCCGCTGCTTGTGGGTACGCCCACGTGTCGACGAACTCTCATGGCCACTGAAATCGAACGAAAATTTCTGGTATTAAACGACCGATGGCGTGCGCAAGCGGCGCCGGGTGTGCGCTATCGTCAGGGTTATATTTCCGGTTCAAAAAACGCGTCGGTGCGCGTGCGCATTGAAGGCGAGGTAGCGCGGCTCAACATTAAAAGTGCGACATTGGGTGTGACGCGGCGCGAATACGAATACACCATACCGGCAAGTGATGCGGAGGAAATGCTCACGCATCTGTGTGACACGCCGTTAATTGACAAACTGCGCTATCACCTGCGCCATGGCGAGCATCTGTGGGAGATCGACGTATTTGAAGGTGATAACGCCGGATTGGTGGTGGCCGAAATCGAACTGAGCCGCGAAGATGAGCCGTTCGCACGTCCCGACTGGATTGGTCAAGAAGTGTCACACGACGCACGCTACTACAATGTGTGTTTGGCGCAGCATCCATTCAGGAATTGGAAGGAGAATGTCATTGAGTAAAACGATTGACGATGCACGCTGACCAACCCGCACCACGCACCGCACTGGAATTGCTGCGCACCATTCTGAGCACGCGCATGCTGGTCGCGTTGGCGATGGGATTTTCCAGCGGCTTGCCGTTGCTGCTCACCGGCACTTTGCTGCAAGCCTGGATGAAGCAGGATGGCGTTAATCTCAGTGTCATCGGACTATTCGCGCTGGTCGGCTTGCCCTACACACTGAAATTTTTGTGGGCGCCGATCATGGACCGTTTCACGCCGCCGTTGTTCGGCCGTCGTCGCGGCTGGTTGCTGATTGCGCAAGTGGCGTTGATCGCCGCGTTGGTCGGGCTCAGTCTGGCCAACCCGGCAAAAAATCCCTGGCTGTTGGCCGCGCTGGCGCTGTGCGTGACATTTTGTTCCGCGTCGCAAGATATCGTGGTGGATGCGTTTCGTCGCGAAGATTTAGCCGACCGGGAGCTGGGTTTGGGTTCGGCCATGTATGTCAACGGCTATCGCATCGGCATGTTGTTGGCCAGCGGCGGCGGCCTTATTCTCGCGGACCTGATGCCGTTTTCCACCGTATTTCAACTCATGGCTGGGATTATGTTAGTGGGAGTGATCACCACGCTACTGGTGCGCGAACCCAAGTTGGCGGCAGGCACGCCGCGCACCATCAAAGCCGCCGTGATCGAGCCGTTTGTGGAATTTTTTCGCCGCGACGATGCACTGTTGTTTCTCGCGTTTATCCTGCTCTACAAACTGGGCGAAGCCATGGCGACCTCCATCACTACGCCGTTCTACCTCGACTTGGGTTTTTCAAAAACTGAAATTGGTGTAGTCGTGAAGCTGTTTGGATTTTGGGCGGCGATCGCGGGTGGCACGTTAGGCGGGATCTTGATTTTGCGTTGGGGAATAAACCGGGCATTGTGGATCTTCGGTGTTCTGCAGATGCTTGCCACCTTGGCGTTCGTGGTGCTGGCAAACATTGGGCATGACGTGACCGCGCTGGCCGCAGTCATTACCACCGAGAATCTGGCCGCCGGCATGGGCACGTCCGCATTCGTCGGCTTCATGGGATCGCTGGCCGACAAGCGCTTCACCGCGACGCAATACGCGCTGCTCACCAGTCTGATGGGGGTGCCCCGTGTTATCGCCTCAGCGCCGACCGGCTGGATGGCCGAAGTGATGGGCTGGTCGGGATTTTTTATTGCCTGTACCTTCATCGCGGTGCCAGGCTTGATAATATTGAATCGCTTTGCGCCGTGGCGGGCTGCAAAAAATCCTGCCTGATAAAACCATTGGTTCGTGCGCATGGCGCAGGCTACTCAAATTATGAAAAATCTTTCGATCAAAGTGTCCATTCGCCAGCAACGTCTTGACTTGCTCGAAGGTGATCGCGTAGTGAAATCCTATGCGGTGTCGACCGCAAAAAATGGCCCCGGCGAAATCAACGGCAGCGAATGTACACCGCGCGGCTGGCATGTGATCCGCGCTAAAATCGGCGCCGGTGCGAAACCCAACACCGTATTCGTGAAACGTCGCCCGACCGGTGAAATCTTCGCCGTCGGTTACCGCGAACAATTTCTAAAACGCGACTGGATACTCACCCGCATCCTTTGGCTGAGCGGTTTGGAACCCGGTAAAAATCGTTTAGGCAATGTCGACACCATGCGCCGTTACATATATATCCACGGTTGCCCAGACGAAGATCAGATGGGCATTCCCAGCTCGCACGGCTGCGTAAAAATGCGCAACGCCGATGTCATTGACTTGTTCGAACGCGTGCCGGTGGGTACTCGAATTTTAATAGAAATATAGGACGTGCAGTCCATCCGCTACCCGTCGTTATTCCCAGCGAAACAACACCGCAGCCAGCACCAGAAACACCGCACTCATCACGCCGAGCACGAGTAACTGCGGGAACACTTCAGCAACACCTGCTCCGTCGAGCATGATGGCGCGTGCCGCATTGACGAGGTGGGTGAGCGGAAAAACCTGCGCAACTTTTTGCACCCACGGGTGGGTGCCTTCGAGTGAGAACCACACGCCGGACAGCAGCATCATGGGCCAGGTCAGGACATTCAACACGCCGCCCGCAAATTCTTCGCTGGAAAAACGTGCAGCGGTGAGCAACCCCAGCGAGATCAGGCACACGGCGCCGAGCGCAAAGGTGACGGCGAGGGTGGCGTAAGAACCGTGCATGGTGAAGTCGATCAGTAAATCGCAGCCGACATACACGATGGTGGTTACAAGCGCGATGAGCGACATGCGCGACACCACTTGCGCGGTGAGAAATTCCAAGGCACCCAGCGGCGTCGCTTTGAGGCGTTTGAGCACGCCATTTTTGCGGTAGCGCACAATCACGTAGCCGATGCCGAACAGGCAACTGAACATCATATTCATCGCAAAAATGCCTGGAGCTAACCAGTCAACGTAACGGACTTCGCGCCCGGCCAGCGCATTGCGTTCAAATATTTGCGCTTCACTGCCGCGCAGCATCTGCTCCAAAACGTAACCGTTGGGCGAGTCGGTGTTGATCCAGTAGCGCCGTTGCGCGCCGACCTCCAGCAGCATGTCAAGCTGGTGATGTTCGACTTTGCGTTGCGCCGCTTGCAGGCTATCCACCGGGATAAATTGCACATATTTGGTTTTCAAAAACGCGATCTCGGCTGACGCGGATTCGCCTCCGTACACGCCCACTTTGAACATGTCGCGTGGCCCGCCGGAAAATGCAAACGCAAAACCCAGAACGATAAAAAACGGCAGAATAATATTCCAGGCAAGCGCCGAGCGGTCGCGCAGAAATTCCAGATTACGGGCATGCAGTACAGCAAAAAAACGTTTCATTCTAAGTTGCATCCAAAGGAAGACAAGGCGGAGGACCGCCGACGGTACATTAGTACGGCAAGGGCCTCCCACGCGGTATTCCTTTGGATGCGACGTAGAATCATCACGTCCTCAAGGCTTTGCCGGTCAGTTCCAGAAACAAATCTTCCAGCGACGGTGGGCGGATTTCCAGACGCGTCAGTGGCACGCTTTTATGCAGCAGCAACGCAATGGTTTCGTTCACATCGAGCGCCTGGATTTCCACATAACCGTCGCTTTCAAACACGGTAAATGGAAACTGCTCCAGCGGCACGGAAAAATCCGCACGCGGCAAACGCAGGAACACATGTTTGAAGTGCTGCTTCAACAACGCGTCGGGCGTGCCGCGCGCAATCACGCGCCCATGATCCATGATCGCGATTTCATCGCACAACGTGTACGCCTCTTCCATGTAATGCGTGGTTAGAATAATTGTCTTGTTGCGCGCCTTGATAGACCGCACCAGCTCCCAGAAATTGCGCCGTGCTTGCGGGTCGAGGCCGGTGGTGGGCTCATCCAGGAACAGCACGTTCGGATCATTCACCAGCGCGATACCCAGCAGCAAACGCTGCAGTTGCCCGCCCGACAGCTTGCGTGCATCGCGGCCGAGCAACTCGCGCAGATTGCACAGGTCGATGAGCTGTTCGAGATCGGCGGTGTGCGGATACAACGAATGAAATAAACGCAGCGCATCTTTTACGGTAAGAAAGTCGGGTAGTGCCGTGTGTTGAAATTGAATTCCCGCTTCATTTCGAAACTGCACGCCGAGCGGTTGTTGCTTGTAGAGAATTGACCCCGAGGTGGGCTTTTGGATGCCCTCCATCATTTCGATGGTGGTGGTTTTGCCTGCACCGTTCGGCCCCAGCAGCCCAAAGCAAATACCCGGCTCAATCGCAAAACTGACGCCATTGACCGCCTGCACTTTCGGGTAGTGTTTAACGAGATCGCGAACTTCGATGATGGCTGGCATGCCGACGATGCTACCGGAGTTACGAGGGAAATCGAAGCGCCATTGGATGATGCCCCGAAGTTGATTCGAACAGATGACCTCAGGAGCCATTTTTTTGCGTTTTGCAAGAACCTGTACTGCACACGTAACGATGCTGTGCACAAGCGCTGCGCTGTTGCATTTGAACGATGTACAGAGCAGCGCATCTCATCGCTCGAATACTGCGATCACCCGCCAATCATCGGTGGGTTTTTTATTGTCACGTATTGGCGCACAGAGTCGAATAGCTGACTTAGAGTTACTTCATCCGTGCCTCTACGGTAATTTCTTCAAACATCTGAGAAATTCTGCTAGTTAAGCCTGCGATAGCCTTATCGTGCTCGGCTAAATCCCTTGCTACTGCATCGCCGCCACGCATCATTTCCTCCTTAATGATATTAATCTCGATTTTCTCGATCTCTGATTTGCGATAGTTAATCAGATAGTTAATAGCTGTTAACTCAGATGTTCGTTCAGCTGATGTTGCCTGTGCACGCAATGCCTTCTCGGAAAGTTCTTGTGCTTTAGCGGAACGCTCAAGTTGTTCACGAGTTAACTTCAGTTCATTACTGGACAGCTCAAGCTGTTTCGCAGAAAGAGCGTTCTGCCTGCTCTGTAAGATAATCGACAATGCGAGCGCCAACATCGTAAGGAAGGCAAACACAGGGTTAAGTATACCGCCTACGTAGTCGCCGAATTGCCCCCAGACGTCTTGTTTATTATTGAAACTGAAGGCTCCGAATACAGCTAAATAAAATACAAATACGCAAACGATTGCTGCAACTGCCCCAGCAAATAGCCAGCCGATCCATTTTATTAGATCGGCATGTTGCATCTCTTCGAGTTTCTTATTTATGTAAGGAAGGGCTTGTTTAAATTTAGGCTCTTCGGGGGCATCTTGAGACAATTGGCTTCTCCAGATTGTGAGTGATATTTACAGGATCAAAAGCAGAAAATATGTGCCGTGCCAACATTGCGGTTCACCCGCTAAATCATCGGCGGTTTTTTCATTTGTCATGCAATGGCACAAGTTCCATGAACTCAGTATCGGGTGGGGTTTTGTGACGCTATGTTTTCACCCCTTAAATTATTTCGGTCAGATTTACTACGCGTTCATCAGCCGTTTTAAAGGAGACGTCTCATGAGCCTCAGCCTTGAAGATGTGTTTGAAGCCGTCAGTAAAGAGATGTATCAGCTTACTCACCGTTGGAATGTCAATCTTCAGCTTTTCGATAGCGGAGATGACAACCTGAAGCTTCTGAACAATAGTGGCTCCGCTGTCTTTAACCTTCTCCAAAAGCTACTTATACAAGACGCAATACTCACAATTTCTCGGCTTACTGACCCATCAGGGGCGGGAGATCGCGAAAATGCTTCGATAGAAAATTTGCTGGTTAGAGCAAAAGGAACGCTGACTCCAATAGAGTACGAAAAATACGAGGAACGTCGCGAGCATATCTACACCAGAGTTCAAGATCTAGTGCGACATCGAAACAAGGCTATTGCCCACTCGGATTTGCAGCATGCGTTGAATAAAAAGGAGCTTCCGCCACTTTTTTACGATGATATTGAAAGTGCGATGAAGGAGCTTTGTACATTTATGTCGGATATCGCACGAGCCCTTTTCGCTCGGTCCATAAAGTACAACGTGATTATTCCCTTCGGGCATGGCGGCGACGCGTTACTGCGAATATTAGCGGTCGCACACAAGAACTCATCAAACAATGGCTAATTGGGTAAGGCCCGGCATCAACCCGACTCTGCCCGCTGGGGTTTTAGAGGCGAGGGAAAGGTGCCGGGTGTGAATTTTAACGGCGAGTAGAGGGTGACGTAGGGGAGGTGATGCGTGTTTTCCGGAAATTCTTCACTTACTGCGCACTTATTGTTTTTTTTAGTGATTCATAAATACACGTACGTCATTGTTTTTATGGTGCCCCGAAGCCGATTCGAACGGCTGACCTTCCCCTTAGGAGGGGGATGCTCTAT
>JANMQQ010000028.1:0-3409 GCA_031370545.1 Gammaproteobacteria bacterium | reverse complement strand
ATAATCCATGAACAACAGGCCGCCTGAAGCAGGCTCTTCTACCCACCGCTCAGGCTCATCCTTGCACTGGAATAGACTGCGGCTGTTGGTTGCCATAGAACAAAGTGAATTATCGCATCGAGTTTATGCGCATTGGTTGCCTTTGCGATCGATGTCGGTGAGTGCGTCATTTGAGGTAGAACGCCTAAAACGAGACCCGCCTGGTCCCCTGGTTCGGACCGAGGTGCTGCCCTTGTCTATTTCATATTTTTACGCCTCGGGTCTCTCTCTGAGTGCACGCGCAAGCTATCTCTATCAGCACGTTGCTGTTTATGCCGATGAATCGTTTGGTTTTAAAAATCAAACCTTTTCAGTGCTCGATCTGGCGGCCGCGTATCGGTTTGCGAACCAACGCGGCATGTTAAGCATGGAAATCAATAATCTCTTTGACCGCGCGATTCATTTTCAGGATTTGAATATGTTTAATGCGGATGTGTTCAATGCGTCACCGCGCTATCTACCGCATCGCAGCGTGTTGATATGTGCCACGTTGAATTTGTAATGAGCAAGGGTGCAATGGAGAAGTCTAAACTTTAACTCACAAAACGGAGACCGATATGAAGCGATACACATTGTTAGCGGCCATGGGCATGGTGCTGGGCGGCTGCGCTCAGCTTCCGGAGAGAGCGGATCATTCCAAACCCGACAATCCAAAACGTGAGGGTAACCTAAATACGAGTACTAATGCGCCCGCTAACCAAGTGGGTGATAAACGTGCCGCCGCGGGGCAGATGATAGAATTGCGGGTAATAGACGACGAAATGCGCACCAAGCTAGGCTTGAATAGTGTTGACGATATGTTGCTCACTCTGACCAACGAGGCAAATAAAACAGAGCACACAATCTTAAGAAGTACGTTCAAATTTTCTCCCTGAGTGGGGACGAACTAAACAGGCCGAGTTGGATCTCGTCGGCTAGAGTAATTTGTAAAGATAATGTACCGGATGGTAAGGACGGAATGACTTCGATTCCAAAACCCCCGTGTCCTCTTCCAAAAAAATAGAAACAGCTGGGAGCGTCGCTACGCGCACTACTTTGAAGTGGTGGCATGGTGCCTTTCGGCAATCCATGCTTCCGAATGTGATGTATTTCTTTGCGGTGAATACGTTAGGCAATGTCAAAAGGTGCTGACACAAGCACGTAGGCTGGGTTGTAAACCCAGCATCCCTGCCCAACAAAACGTCCTTACGGGAAACCGTAAGGACGTTTTGCTTTGCAGCGGCGTAGGCGTAGTGTGCGCCACGCGCTGGATATTTCTAAAATCGTGACATGGCACCTTTCTGCGATCCATGGTTTCCGACGCGAGGTGCTTCTTTAGGGTAAATTCCCAGGCAACGTACGAGGCAGAACATCCAAGGCGATAACGCCCTTAACTTGACATTGGGGGCGCCACAGAATTGTGGACGATCAATCGGTACGCGACTTGCCCAGCGGCTTTGTCGCGTGTGACTGTGAAGCTTGCCGGGAGTCGAGGCAGAGCAAGCGAGCGTTCCGTTTCGATGTAGAGGTGGGCGTGCGGTGCGAGCCAGCCGTGCTGTTCGAGCGCGGTACAGCACGGGTCGATGAGACCTTGATGGTAGGGTGGATCGAGGAATACGACGTCGAATGCCGCCGCGCCGCAGCCGCTGTTCAGGAATTCGAGCGCATCACGCTGGATGACTTGCGCGTCGGCCGTGTTCAGAACTGAGATATTTTCGCACAGTTGTTTTACTGCACCGCCGTCCCGCTCCACCATCACCACACTCGCAGCCCCCCGCGACAGTGCTTCAAAACTCAGCGCGCCGCTGCCTGCGAATAAGTCAAGACAGCGCGCTCCGGCGATGACCGGTTGTAACCAATTGAACAATGTTTCGCGTACGCGATCCGGGGTGGGACGCAACCCATCAACATCGGGGAAGTGGAGTTTACGTCCGCGCCACGCGCCGCCGATGATGCGCAGGGTGTTGGGTGAGCGGGTCATACGTTCGAACCTGTAGGGGCGCCATTCATGGCGCCCGCGATGAAGGCGCGATAAATCGCGCCCCTACGTTGCCCAATCGTGTGGCTTTAAATACACCTCGTACAATTTCGCCTCGGGCGTGCCCGGTTCCGGTTTCCAGTTGTAGCGCCACTTCACCAGCGGCGGCAGCGACATCAAAATGGACTCGGTGCGTCCGCCGGTCTGCAAACCAAACACGGTGCCCCGGTCATACACCAAGTTGAACTCGACGTAGCGGCCACGACGATACAGTTGGAAATCACGCTCGCGCTCGCCGTACGGCGTGTCTTTGCGGCGCGCAACCAGCGGGCGATAAGCCTGGATGTAGTGATCGCCCACGCTTTGCATGAACGCGAAACATTTGTCAAAACCCCACTCGTTAAGATCGTCAAAGAATAGTCCGCCGATGCCGCGCGGTTCATTACGGTGCTTCAGCATGAAATATTCGTCGCACCATTTTTTGTAGCGCGCGTAAACGTCGGGGCCGAACGGTTCGCACGCCGCTTTGGCGACGCGATGCCAATGCACGCAGTCCTCGTCGAAACCATAATAGGGCGTCAGATCAAAGCCGCCGCCGAACCACCAAATCGGTGCTTCGCCGGGTTTCTCAGCGATGAAAAAACGCACGTTGGCGTGCGAGGTCGGGGCGTAGGGGTTGCGTGGATGGATGACCAGCGACACACCGACCGCCTGCCATTTTCGGCCTGCAAGTTCTGGGCGATGCGCGGTCGCGGAGGCCGGCAACTGATCGCCGAACACGTGTGAGAAACCAACGCCAGCCTGTTCAAACGCGGCACCTTCCGTCAGGATGCGTGACCGTCCACCGCCGCCGCCAACGCGATCCCAACGGTCTTCGGCAAAGCGCGCCTGGCCATCTTCGGCTTCCAACGCCGCGCAAATGCGATCCTGTAAATCGAGCAAGTAGTTCTTAACGGTTTGTATGTCTGGCGCGCTCATATCCCTAGCCTCTCCAGGTTATTTTTCCAAGCGCGCAGCGTACACGAGACCCGCAGCAAAAAAAATGGGCCGCGACCGAGGGGAGAGTCGCGGCCCTGAACTGTAACCATGGGGTTGCAGAGGGGGTGAGCAAACAATAGCAACGGGAGTACGCGTGCGGAAGTAATCATGCATGACATGAATATCCGAATCGAACATAAGGCGTGTTAGGCAGGACGCAGCACGGTGCCGGTTGCGCCGTCGCGTATTTCAGTTGGATTTGCCAGCGCGCCGACCTCGCCGTCGAGAATGTCCTCCAGGTTCGCACCAAGGTCGGCGCGAACCTGCTGTGCAGTGCGCGCGGGTGGAACATTGCTGCGATTAGCGCTGGTCGAAACCAGTGCGCCGCCGAATGCACGGCATAACGCGGCAGCGAGCGGATGCGCCGTCACGCGC
>JANMQQ010000027.1:0-5117 GCA_031370545.1 Gammaproteobacteria bacterium | reverse complement strand
ACGGCGTTCACGCGCGTGCCTTCGGGCCCGAGGCATTGCGCCATGTAGCGCACGTTGGCTTCGAGGCTGGCTTTGGCCGGACCCATCACGTTGTAATTTGGCACGGCGCGTTCGGCGCCCAGATAAGTGAGTGTCAGCAGTGAACCGTTGCGGCCCTGCATCATCGCGCGGCCCGCTTTGGCGAGTGCGACGAAGCTGTAGGAGCTGATATCGTGCGCCAGCTGCGAACCTGCGCGGGTCGCGTGCTCGACATAATCGCCTTCCAGTTCTTCGCGTGGTGCGAATGCGGCCGAGTGCACAATAATGTCAAGACCATCCCAGTGTTGTTTCAGTCCGGTGAACACGGCGGCGATCTGTTCGTCGCTGGCCAGGTCGCAGGGCAGGGTGAGTGTGGAGTTGCATTCTTTAGCGAAACCTTCCACGCGCTCTTTGAGTTTTTCGTTCTGGTAGGTGAACGCAAGCTCCGCTCCCTCGCGATGCATGGCGTGGGCGATGCCCCAGGCGATGGAGCGATTGCTGGCGATACCGACGATCAGTGCACGTTTGCCTTGCATGAAACCCATGATGTGTTCTCCTTCAAAAATGAACGTTCATTGTAGAGAACGCGCCATCAATTGGAAATCGGCAATGATTTCGCGCTGGCCAGAATTTGCCTTGCGCAATTGACACCACTGCGCACCGCGCCTTCAAGGGTCGCGGGATACCCAGTGGCGGTGTAGTCGCCCGCAAGCCACACGCCGCGCACCGGCGTTGCATTCGGCGGACGTAACGCATTGATGAAAACGCGGCACGCAAATGTCGCGCGCTTTTCGCGAATCACCATTGCATTGTAGGGTGCAGGCCAACTGGGATAGCGCTGCGCGATTTCATCGCGCACGCATTGCAATAATTCCTGATTGCTTAATTCCATATGGGTGCCATGTGCGCTGATCACGGCGGCCATCAAACCAGGCTGATCGCAATGCGCGCGGTCGACGAGCCACTGTGTGGTTGTGCCGGTGAAGCCGACGATTTCAGCGTCCAACGTGACATACGCGGGATAGCGCAAATACACGGTACAAATCGGCTCGTAATGAAATTGCTGGAGATTGTGCGCAATGGGTTGTAACGCCGTATGCGGCGCGAGTAAGTGTGCCGTGGTATAGGCGGGTGTCGCGATAACCAGGTTTTGACAAGGATGAATTTGTTGTGCACCCACAACGGACTCGAGCGCGTTGCCCGCGATGCGCACTTCGTTGATGCGCTCACCGAGGATCACGCGGCCACCGTGCCGCTCGATAAATTCCAGCGCAGGTGCCGGGAACGTTTGACCTAAGTCAGTCGCAGCGAACAGCAAGTCGCTATCAGCGCGTCGCCGCGCAAACGTATCACGCAACACGGTCAGGAATACTTGCGCTGAGGCTTCATTTAAAGGGGTATTCAGCGTGGCCAGGCACAGCGGTTCCCACAGACACTCGATCAAGCGCCGGGTTTGCCGATGCCGCTCGAGCAATTGCGCTAGGCTAATGTCATGCCCGAGTTGAAAGCGCTGCCATGCCAACGTGACACAAAATCGCAACGCGCTGCGGCGCTCGTGCGCATGAATGCCACGTGCATTGAGCAACGCCACGATCAGATGCAGCGGCGCGGGCAGGCGGGGTGCGGTGAGTGAAAATTCTCTGGCCGATGTATGCATGCGCAACTGCAACTGCCGCCGTACCGGCGCTGGCGCCTTCACCAATTTAAGCAGGCGCAGGGTTTCGCGGTACGCACCGATCATCAGATGTTGGCCGTTATCGACGCGCTCAGCATCAAACGCGACACAACGTGCACGCCCGCCCAATTGCCGCGTGGCTTCGATCAGGGTGACGGGGACCCCGTATTGACATAATTCAACTGCGGTCGCAAGTCCCGCCCAGCCGCCGCCGATGACGGTGACGTTAGTCAATTTTCACCGGTCATCGTGTAGATGAGATCGAGATCAATACAGACGATAGAGGTCCGAAAAAGAGCTTGATTTACCCTTCCTTCCCCCTGTGAAGGGGGAAGGTTAGGATGGGGGTCGTTCATATGATTCACCCCCATCCTGGCCTTCCTCCTTGCAGGGGGAAGGGATGCGTTGTTTTGGCCGCAACAGTTAGTTTTGAGATCATGATGTGGAACCAGTGTTCATACCGCACGCGATGCCTTTGCCCCAGCAAGATAACGCAGTTTTTCGCGCCGCGCCGTCGACCACGCGATCCAGAATTTACGCACTCCCGACAGGCGTGCGCGCTGTTCCAGCACGTGAAAACCATCGCGTTCAATCGCGTTGAGCGTTTCCGAATACACCGCCGCCATGATGAGTCCGCTGCGTTGTTTATAGCGGTCGACTTCGGGCAAGGTCGCGAACGCACGTTGATAATATTCGCGCGCACGTTGGGTCTGGAAACGCAGCAACGCAATCAACGCGTCGCTGCTGTGCTGTGCGTGCAGGTCAGCGACGTTGACATTAAAACGCGCCAGTTCATCACGCGGCAGATACACGCGCTGAAGCGCTGCGTCTTCGCGCACATCGCGGATAATGTTGGTGAGCTGAAAGGCGAGGCCGAGCTGTTCCGCATATTCAAGCGTGCGCGCATCGTCATAGCCGAAAATGTGCGCGGCGAGAATGCCAACGACACCCGCAACGCGATGACAGTACACACGCAATGCATCGAACGATACGTAACCAGAATGGTCAAGGTCCATCGCCATGCCGTCGATAATGTCGAGCAGGTGTTCCTGCGGCAGCTTGAAGCGCGGAATGTATTCGGCCAATGCGCGTGCCACCGGATGTTGCGGTACACCGTGGTAGGCACGCGCAATCTCGTCGCGCCACCAAGCAAGTTTGGTGCGAGCAACCGCGACTTCGCGCACCTCATCGACGACGTCATCGACCTCACGGCAAAACGCATACAGCGCGGTGATCGCGCGGCGCTGCTCGTCGGGCAAAAACAGAAAGCTGTAATAAAAGCTCGATCCGCTTTTGGCCGCACGTTGTTCGCAATATTGATCGGGGGTCATGGCGTGTTTTAGAGTTATTAAATAGCCAAATTCGGATGCGGTATGAGCAAAGTTACATTTTCCCGTCGCGTAGCGTCAGCACCTCAAAGCCGTCTTCAGTCACCAGGATCGTGTGCTCCGATTGCGCCGACAAAGAATGATCTTTGGTAACTACAGTCCACGCATCGGGCAGTTCGCGTATGCCCGCCTTGCCGGCGTTCACCATCGGCTCAACCGTGAAACACATCCCAGGCACAAGTTCGATACCACTATCACGCTGGCCGTAGTGCAGCACTTGTGGCTCTTCGTGGAACCCTCGTCCAATCCCATGACCGCAATACTCTCGAACCACGGAGAATCGGTTGGCTTCCACATGCTGTTGAATGGCATGTCCGATGTCGCCTAGTTTGGCGCCTGGATGTATCGCCTGAATGCCTTTAATCATGGCCTCATGGGTGGTATCGACCAAGCGCCGCGCAAGCACGCCAGGTTCACCGACGTAGAACATGCGACTGGTGTCGCCATGGAAGCCATTCTTAATTACCGTGACATCAATATTAAGGATGTCACCATTTTTCAGCAGCTTCTGACCCGGAATGCCATGGCACACCACATGATTGACAGAAGTACAAATCGCCCCGGTAAATGGCGGCTTTGAACCGCCTGCAGTGTAGCCAATCGTTGCTGACGTGCAGGCTAACGGACCGAGAATATATTCGCGGCAGATGCGGTCGAGCTCGCCGGTCGTAATACCCGGTCTGATGTGAGCTTCAACCATGATAAGTACTTGGGCAGCGGCACGACCGGCGGCGCGCATGGTATCGCGCTCGGCTGCGCTTTTAATCGTGATGCCGCTATTACTTTGGGAAGAATCCATAAAAAGATTTACTCTCCGTTGTCTCTTACAAACCAACAATCGCTTTCCGGAACACCGACAACCAGTCTCTGCGACGTAGGCGTGGCCGCGCGAACACGGTGTCGCGGCGCTGTTGCAACCGGTCCAGCACGCGCAGTCCGCCGTGGATGACCAGGCGTAATTCGAAGCCGATGCGGCCGCGCAGTACATTGCCGAGCGGTGCGCCGCTGAGCATCATAGTGCGCGCCCGGTCGATTTGATAGTCGAGCAACGCGCGCAGCGGTGCGCTGTCGCGATGCGCGCGGAAGTCATCTTCGTGCACTGAAAAACGCGCCAATTCGTCGAGAGGAATATAGATGCGATTGTTCTCGTCGATATCCTGCGCGAGGTCCTGGTAGAAGTTGATGAGTTGCAATGCGGTGCATACCGCGTCGGAGCGTTGCAGATTTTCCGGAGTTGCGGCGCCGTACAGATGCAGCAGCAATCGCCCGACCGGATTGGCCGAGTGTTGACAATAATTCAGCAACTCATCGAAATTGGCATAGCGCAGTGTGGTGACGTCGGAGCGAAATGCCTTGAGCAAGTCGTGGAACAAGTACGGAGGCAGCGCGTGCCGGGTGATGACATCACGCAGAGCGGTGAATACCGGGTCGATCATTGTCGCGCCGTTGAGCGTGGCATCAAGTTGGGCGCGATACTGATCCAGCAACGTCAGGCGCTCGGCGGGTGAACGCTGTCCTTCGTCGGCGTAGTCATCGGCGGTGCGCGCAAACGCGTAGATCACGGCGATGGGTTCGCGCAGGCGGCGCGGCAACAAACGCGACGCGACCGGAAAATTTTCGTAGTGCGATGCGGCGAGCGCGATGCAATGCCGATAGGCGGCGTTTAAATTTGGCTTTTGCATGGTCATGCCGTTAATACTTTTCTGGGTGACGTCGCATCGGCATAATCATCCACACTTTAAAATCGCTTCAGTCAGGGGAACACTGCATTATGAAATTCACAAAGGCATTGGTGCTAGGAATAGTAATCGGCATTGCGTTCGGCATGTGGTGGGGCGTGAACATCGGCAAGCGCCAGCCGTTTTATGCGAATCCGTTCAAGAGTGCGGAAGACCGTATGCGAGACCGAGCGCACGAGATCATCGACAGTACCAAGGATATTTTCAAGTGACTGAAAAGCAACCACCCCACCTCGGCAACTGCTCCTGCGTTGCTCTACCTTCCGCCATTCATGGCGGTCGGCTGCGCGTCCACCT
>JANMQQ010000003.1:0-2311 GCA_031370545.1 Gammaproteobacteria bacterium | reverse complement strand
TTTTTTTTTTTTTTTTTATCTATATTAATTAGCCGCTGGGGGGGGTGGCTGTTGTGGGTTGCGCCCCCCCCAAACCCCGAGGCCAGATGTTGCTCAAATACCCCGCGATTATGCAATTCGGTAAGCGTGTCATGGCGTGCTTGCCAGGCCAGCTTGCGGGCCAGGGCGCGCGCTTGCGAGATGTCCATGAACAGGAAAAAGCCAACGATCAACATGCCACTGATAAAGATGCCGCCGATGACGATCAGGATGGTGTTCGATTGGTCTTGTGCCAGGTCTTGAACTTTTGAGAGCGGGATGTTGACTTCAATCGCGCCCATCAGTTGATGCAGGCGCCATTGCTTGTTGGTCGGCTGCCCAAAGCGAATGCGGCGATTGATGATGTCGGGGCGTTGCTCAAGCATATTGTGGCAATCCACGCAGGATTGCGCCACGGCCGGGTCGGCGCGCAGGTAACGCAGCGTGCGCGCGCCGTTAACATTTTCAATGCGCCAGATGGCGGTCCATGCGATCGGGCCTTGCGGCTCAGTTTGATCCTGGAGTTCGAGTTGACTCCATGCCCAGCGTTGAAATTCATCCATCAGGCCCTGCGATTCGTCCAGATTCCATTTGCTCACCGGCCGGTAGCGAAACAGCCCGGCGCTTTCATCACTTGCGCGCTGCCCCATGAGCTTTAAAAATTGCGCAGGCAACGGTACGGCGCCAGGTGTCGTCAGATAATCCGCATTCGGCCCGCCGGAGCCTTCAGCGCGTAATTTTTCGGCGACATGGTGGGCATAGGTGGAGCGCGCGCTCGCCGCCATGCGCGTCACCACCTCGGCGACTTCACGCGCCTGAAATTCAATCACATGCGCTTGGCCCTGGGTCACCACCCGCCACGTCACGCCACTGATCAGCAGCAACGATATGCCAGCAATCATCGCCATGCGCCGACCGAACCCGGCAAAAACCGGTTCGGCACCGCTCGGATCATGCTCCGAGTACGACAGCTTGATCGGTACGCTGTTAGCGTCCCCCGCTGTGCTGCGCGGGTGAGTGTCGATTGTGTGATCTACCATTACGCACCAAATATGTTGCAACGCATCGACGCAGGCCATGGATATGGCCGCACAAGCGCGCGTGTCCCCCGTGGTAACATCGGCATAAATCCCCGCTTCTTAATCAACTCACCGCCGCGAACTCCCGATGAACTCCGTCTTGCTTCTGTGTCGTGCAGGCTTCGAAAACGAGTGCGCTGCAGAAATCATGGCGTGTGCCACGGCACGTGGCATCCATGGTTTTGCACGGGCCAAGGCGCAATCTGGTTTGGTGATATTTGAAACGGCGGAGAAACAGAGCGGCTCAGCGGCATTTCACTCGCTGGCGGAGCAGGACTTTACATTTGCGCGCCAATGGTTTTTTGTGCTGGGTTTGCTCAAAGATCTGCCGCCCACGGATCGCGTCGAACCGATCACGCAAGCCTTGCGTGCCGCGCCGGAGGTATTCGGCGAGGCGTTTTTGGAAACACCTGACACCAATCTGGGCAAGGAGCTGTCGCCGTTATGCCGGGCGCTGGAAAAACCACTTAATTCCCGGCTGCAAAAAGCCGGGTTGTGGAGTGAGCGCGGCGCGCTGCGGGCGCATGTGTGCTTTGTCGCATCGACCAGCGCCTATGTGGGTTACGTGCGCCGCAATCAAGGTTCGCCGTGGGTCGGTGGCATTCCACGTTTGAAATTTCCGCGCGGCGCACCCAGCCGCTCGACCCTGAAGCTCGACGAAGCGCTGCTGCATTTTTTGTCGCCCGAACAACAAACCAAATGGCTGCAACCCGGCATGAACGTGGTGGACTTGGGCGCCGCCCCAGGGGGCTGGACTTTTCAATTTGTGCGCCGCCATATGCGCGTGATTGCGGTCGACAATGCAGCCATTGATGCGTCGCTACTGGAATCCGCGATTGTTGAACACGTGCGTGCGGATGGGTTTCGCTATCATCCGATCAAACGCGTGGACTGGATGGTGTGCGACATGGTCGAACAACCGATCCGCATCGCGCAGCTTGCAGCCCGCTGGCTCGCCGAAGGCTGGTGCCAGCGCTCGATATTTAATTTAAAGCTGCCGATGAAGAAGCGTTATGAAGAAACGCAACGCTGTCTGGATGTGGTGCGCGCTGCGCTAGATGCGGCGGGTGTGCGTTATGAAATGGCTTGCAAACAGATGTATCACGACAGAGAGGAAGTGACGGTGTTTGTGGGCAGAAAATATTTGCGATACGAAAACGAAAACGAAAAGTTAAAGTGAAGCCAAATCAAAGCGTCCCTTCCCCCTGCAATGG
>JANMQQ010000439.1:0-2151 GCA_031370545.1 Gammaproteobacteria bacterium | reverse complement strand
CGGTGACGAACGCGTACTCATCGCGCTTGCGAAACAATGACTCTCCCAACGCGGCAAACGGCTGATCGAAGCCCAAAATGTCAATAACCGTCGGCAGGATGTCCAGTTGAGAACCGACCGTGGCCTGCGCCTGCGGTCTATAAATCCCCGGCGCATAGATCAAAAACGGAATACGGAATTTTTCGACGAAGGTGCCGACTTTCTGATAATGGCCCCAGGTGTGATCCGCGCAGAATATGAACACCGTCTTGTCAAACCATGGACTTTGCCGCGCTGATTTCATGAATTCACCCAGACTCCAATCAGCGTAATACAGCGTATTCAGAAACCCGTCTTCACTGGTCGCCCCGTGCGGACGCAGCTCGAATTGCTTGCCGACACGTGCGTATTCGATGTGCGTGGTCCCGGTGAACACCATGCTGACGAACGGGCCGGATAAAGTGTCAAGCTTGCTCTTGAAAAACATCAGCGTCTCGTAGTCCCAGCCGAAGCGCGCGCCTTTGGGGTCCGGGTAGTCGCGCAGCATCGGTATATCTTCCATGCCGTAAAACTGCTCGAAGCCGGTGGCGGATGCGATGGAGCTCATGCGAAACGAAATACGCTCCGCACTTTGTACCATCAGGGTGCTATAGCCGTTGCTCTTGGCGATGCTGCCCAGGCGCGAGATGTTGGATAGCTCCAGGCCGCTGCCGATGACCGGCATGCCGGTCAATACCGGCAGACCGGTTAATGCCGCCTGCGCGCCTTCGATGCTGCGCTGGCCCGCTGCGTAGAAATTGTCAAACTTCAACCCCTGCGCGGCGAGCGCGTCGAAGTTGGGCGTCAGTTTCAGATGGTCTGCGCCGAAGCTGTCGATGTATTTGGGGTCCCAGCTCTCCAGCATTACGAACACAATGTTGTAGTTGGTCTTGTGCGCTGGATAGCGTTTGAGCATCGGGAATTCCGCATCTTGCGGAGGTGCGGCACCTTGCACGCTGCGTAGTGCGTCTGCCAGCGGCACGAAGTGATGATTGACGCTCTTGCTGTTATTGGTGGCATGCGCGGCGGTAAACACGCCGTTAAGCACCAGATTGCCGAAGCGCGTTTCGCCGGTGGTAAATGCGTCGATGGCGCTGATCGGCTTGTTGGTGATGCCACCGCGCCCGATCACGATCAAGCCCAGCAACATCACAACGTATTTCACCGCCATGAAGCGTGTTGCAGCAAGTTTTAATGTCAAGATCGCCCGCCAGACCGCGAACAGCAATGCTGCGCCGATGACAAACACCAACACGATCCATTTGTAGCTGCCGAACACCATGTCGAGCACGAAGCCGCCGTCGTTGCCCAGCAGCATGATTTCGTTGCCCAGATGGCGACTGACGAATCCGAAATAGAGCAGATCACTGACCAGCACGCCGACCATGACTAGCGTCAACCCGTACAGCAGCCACGCGAAAAAATTGAACCAGCCCGCGCGCTGTGCGAACGCAAACGGAAGATTCATCAGCAACAATGGCACGATGAACACCACCACGATGGTCGAAGCGTCGAAGCGCACGCCGTGTACGAAGGCGAGTGCGATATCGTGCAGCGCCAAGCCATCGAATTGCTCCGGGTAAATCCACAGCAGCAGCGCGCGGAAGAATCCGAACAGCAGCAATGGCAGCCCGAATAGGAGGGCGCTCTTGGTGAGTCTGGTCATAGCAAAAATTTCGGCACGAATGTTATCAGGTCAAGAAATTGGAGCGGTGCATTGTACCGCCCGCGCCGTGAATTGGGTAAATCGCCGAGCTTTAAACCGCCAAAGCAAGCTTCAAGAATCCGCTAGATCACTCGCTATATAACGCATGCGACCGGCACTGGCGCACGCGCTCGCGTGCTTGCCGCGCAAATCCACTTCACTTGAGGAACCACTATGGAAAAGTCTCGCAATATGCACACCATTGACCGCTACGTGCGCCTGACCATTGGCGTTACCTGTATCTACCTTGGTTTCATAGATACCTCTCTAATTACCAACCGCATTGTCGCCGCACTCGTAGGTGTTTTTGGCGTGACTAACCTATGGGCGTTTTACTCCGCGCGTTGCCCGGTGTATGCGATGACCGGGTTCAGCACACTTTGCAGCGCTAAGCCCGCCAGTAAAGAATGAATTTACGCCTTAAATTA
>JANMQQ010000418.1:0-5360 GCA_031370545.1 Gammaproteobacteria bacterium | reverse complement strand
CGAGCATTTTCACACGCGCACGCGCACCGGCAAGATCGGCAATCTGAACAAGTTCAGTCCCACGCCGTACATGGAAATGAATCCCGACGCCGCGCGCGAGTTGGGCATTGAACACGGCCGTTACGCGCGGCTCACCTCGCGGCGCGGCGATGCGGTGGTGATGGTGCAGCTCACGCAACGCGTGCCACCGAACATGGTATTTATCCCGTTCCATTTTCACGAATGCGTGAATCGCCTGACGCTGGGTCTGCTCGTTCCGCATTCGCGCCAGCCCGCGTTCAAGCAAAGCGCGGTGAAGATTGAACCGGCGTTGGATCAACATGCGGCGGCGGTGCGGAATATGGCGGCGCGAACGTATTGATGAAGGACTGTAGGCTGGGTTTTTAAACCCAGCATTTGATAGCGCATGAGGTCATTGCTGGGTTTAGCAACCCAGCCTACGACAATATTCAGAGAGAACCAAACCATGTTTCAAGTCCGCACCGACGAACCGGCCTACGCATTCATCCCCAATGTCGCTACACCGACGAACAATTGCTACGGCAAATCCATTCAGTTGGTGGATATGGATGATGCGCTCGCAGGCAAGAGTCTAAAAATCAACGGCGATGGGAGTGTCAGCATCAACCCCAATCGTTACAAGCAACACGGCTTCTTTTTTAATGCCGACAATTGCATCGCCTGCCACGCGTGCGAATCGGCGTGCAGCGAAAAAAATAATCTGCCGCCGCATCTTGCGTTTCGCTCGGTGGGATATGTCGAGGGTGGCACCTATCCGGCCTACAAGCGTCTGAATATTTCGATGGCGTGTAATCATTGCGACGACCCGGTGTGCTTGAAGGGTTGCCCGACGCGCGCCTATACCAAGTTCGCCGAATACGGTGCGGTGTTGCAGGATCCCGACATTTGTTTCGGCTGCGGCTATTGCACCTGGGTGTGTCCGTACAACGCGCCACAACTTGACCCCATCGCCGGGCATGTGCAGAAGTGCAACATGTGTGTGGATCGTTTGGAAGTCGGGCTCAAACCGGCTTGTGCGGCGGCGTGCCTGGGTGGCGCGCTGGATTTCGGCATTATCGAAACCACACCGGAAAATCGCGATCAGTTGCACACAAAAATTCCCGGGTTTCCGACGCCCGACATCACGCATCCCAATATCCGCTTTCAACAATCCAAAACGCTGCCGCGCGAAATGACGCGCCCGGACAGCATGCCGTTGCGTTACGAGCGCGATGACCAGGGGCAGGGTCACTTCAAAACCAAGGTGCGCGAGCTCGACAAATCGCGCGAATGGAACCTGAGCAAGCTGCGCTCGCGCGAAAACCCGTTAGTGATTTTCACTTTGGTTACACAAGCGGTGGTGGGCGTGTTCCTGCTGTTGTTCCTGGGGCCGATGCTGGGTCTTGACGAATTGTCGTCGAGTGCCCATCCGGTGCTTTACCCAGTGTTGTTGTTCGCGATGCTGGGCCTGGAATCGGTAGCCTTGTTTTTATCGACCATGCATTTGGGCAAGCCGCATCGTTTCTATCGCGCCTTCAATAATCTGCGCTACTCGCCCGTGAGTCGCGAGGTCGCCGGTGTCGCGGTGTTCTTCAATTTACTGGGTGTTTATGCCGTGCTAACGGCTTTCCCTGGCTGGTTTGTCTGGCTGCCGCAAACTACCAGCGCAGTGTTCGGCTGGGGCGCGACGTTAGCTGGCCCGATTGCGCTGTACTTCATGCACCGTATTTACCGCATCCAGGCGCGACCATTCTGGAATCATTGGCAGGTGTTGACATCGTTCTACGGCAATATGCTGGCCTTGGGCGGTCTGGTGGTGCTGGTGACTTACGCAGCGGCGCTGACGCTACAGGAGCAGTCGTTCGTCGAATTGGCGCAGGTGTTGTCAATTCCGGTGGTCGCGGGCCTGTTCATGGAAGGCATGGGTTTGTGGTTTCATGCCAGCGACTTGCAGCGTGACGGGGCGGAAGGCGCTGCCTCGCACTACGAACAGCGTACGACTTATGGCAAAACTTACCTGGCGCGCAACAGTGGGTTGTTGTTGGGCACGCTCGCGGCGGTCGCACTTGCCGCTGCGGGCGCAGGCGGATGGGCGGGCCTCGCCGGGTGGATATTCGCCGCCGCATTAATTGTCACGACCGCCGCTGTCGGCCGCGCCTTGTTCTACGTGCTGGTGATTCCAACCACCATGCCCGGCGCATTTTTCTGGAAAAATCGCGGCTTCCAGGAACATGCGCGCGTCACCGGTCTGGCGGAAATGCCGCAGGTCGGTGTGGTGCCGGATCTTCACTAAGTTCAACAAAGGTGGGCGGTGCCCACCCTACGTCCATAGTGTAGGGGCCGACCGTGTCGGCCCTGCTCAGGGTCGGCACGACGACCCAGGGCGCACACACGGGTGCGCCCCTACGTGTAGTTTCGCCGCAGCGTGGTGGGAAATTCACGCTAAGATGATCCTATGAATTCTCGTGAAACCAAAACAACCTGTCCTTACTGCGGTGTCGGTTGCGGAGTGATCGCGACGGTCGCTGCCGATGGCGCCGTGAGCGTGCGTGGCGATCCCGATCATCCGGCGAATTTCGGTCGTCTGTGTTCCAAGGGTTCCGCGTTGGCGGAGACGCTCGATCTCGACGGGCGGCTGCTGTATCCCGAGATTAATTGCAGGAACGATGCTCCGGTGCGGGTTTCATGGGATGTCGCACTCGATCAGGTCGCGCAAAAATTCCAAAACATCATCGCGCAACACGGCCCCGACGCCGTGGCCTTCTACGTTTCGGGGCAGCTGTGCACTGAAGATTATTACGTCGCCAACAAGCTGATGAAAGGCTTCATCGGCGCGGCCAACATCGACACCAATTCGCGTTTGTGCATGTCGTCGGCAGTGGCCGGGTACAAGCGCGCGTTCGGTTCCGACACGGTGCCCTGTGATTATCAAGACCTGGAACTCGCGGATCTGATCGTGCTGGTTGGTTCCAATACGGCCTGGTGTCACCCGGTGATTTATCAGCGCATCAGCGCGGCACGTGAGCAGCGCGGTACCAAGATCGTGGTGATTGATCCACGCAAAACTGCGACCTGTGAATTCGCCGATTTGCACCTGCCGCTGCAACCCGGCACCGACACGATTTTGTTCAACGGCTTACTGAATTTTTTGCGCCGGGAAGACGCGCTGGATTTCGAATTTCTCGAAGCGCATAGCGAAGGATTCGCCGCCGCGCTCAACGCAGCGCGCGCGTCGTCGCCGACCATTCCGTCGGTCGCACAAGCCTGCGGTCTCGATCCGGCCAGCGTGGCGGAATTTTACCGGATGTTCGCCCGCACTGCCGCAACGGTGACGCTGTACTCGCAAGGTGTGAATCAATCCAGTGCCGGTGTTGACAAATGCAATAGCATCATCAATTGCCATCTCGCCACCGGTCGCATCGGTAAACCCGGCGCGGGGCCGTTCTCGATCACCGGCCAGCCGAACGCGATGGGCGGTCGCGAGGTCGGCGGACTGGCTAATCAACTTGCTGCGCACATGGACTTCGATTCAGCCGACAGCATTAATCGCGTGGCGCGATTCTGGGGTGCAATGCGCATGGCGTGGAAGCCGGGACACGCGGCGGTGGAGTTATTCGATGCGATTCATGACGGTCGAGTGAAAGCAGTGTGGATCGTCGCCACCAATCCGGCAGTGAGTTTACCGGATGCGAATAAAGTGCGCGCCGCGCTGCAAAAATGTGAGTTCGTGGTGGTGTCCGATTGCGTGCGCGACACCGACACGACGCAGTACGCGCATGTGCTGTTGCCCGCTGCGGCTTGGGGCGAAAAAGACGGTACGGTAACCAATTCCGAGCGGCGCATTTCACGGCAACGTATTTTTCTGGATGTGCCCGGTGATGCCAAACCGGATTGGTGGATGTTTGCGCAAGTCGCGCAACGCCTGGGGCATGCACAGGCGTTCGACTACGAAAATCCGGCGCAGATTTTTCGCGAACACGCGCGCTTGTCCAGTTTTGAAAACAACGGCGCGCGGGATTTCGATCTCGGCGGCTTGGGTGATCTTGACGGCGCCAAGTATCGACAATTAAAGCCGGTCACGTGGCCGGTGCGCTCCGTTAAAGCCGAAGACACACCACGTTTATTCAGCGACGGAAAATTTTTCACGCCCAACGGTCGGGCGCGTTTTATTCCGATTACACCGCGCGCACCGGCACACGCGCCGGATTTTGACTATCCGTTAATTCTCAACACCGGGCGCGTGCGCGATCATTGGCACACCATGACGCGCACCGGTAAGGCGCCGCGCCTGAATGCGCACGAAGTGGAGCCGTGCATCACGCTGCATGCGCGCGATGCGCAGCAATGCGGGGTGCGCGACGGTGCGCTTGCGCACATCGCCAGCCGCTGGGGCAGCATGCTGGCGCGCGTGCGCGTCAGTGATGAGCAACGCATGGGCAGCGTGTTCGTGCCGATTCACTGGAACGATCAGTTTGCGAGCAACTCAGCGGTGGATGCGCTGGTGAATCCGGTGGTCGATCCGATCTCCGGGCAGCCGGAATCCAAGCACACACCAGTGCGGGTTACCGCGCATGCCGCCGCGTGGTATGGATTTTTATTGTCGCGGCGCCTGCTCGCGGTGCCGCATGTCAACTATTGGGTACGTGCCAAAGGCAACGGCTATTATCGCTATGAACTCGCTGGCGATACCAAGCCCGATGATTGGGCAGAGTGGGCGCGTGCGCTGCTATGCCACAACGATGGCACCGCAGAGTGGAGCGAGTTTTTGGACAAGCGTGCCGGACGCTATCGCGCTGCGCGCATTGTGAACAACCGGTTGGAAAGTTGCCTGTTCGTTTCGCCCGATCCGGCCTTGCCGTCGCGCACCTGGCTGGCGGGTTTGTTCGAGCAAGACATTTTGTCTGATGCCGCGCGCACCAGCTTGCTTGCGGGTAAACCGCGCCAGGGCGACAGTGATACGGGCGAGGTGGTGTGCGCGTGTTTCGGTGTCGGCAGCAACACCATATTGCGCGCGATTGGGGCGGGTGCGGATAGCGTTGCGGCGTTGGGTGAGCAGCTCAAAGCGGGTACGAATTGCGGGTCGTGTATTCCTGAGCTGAAAAAATTATTGTCGAGCCATTGATTCGGGTTTGAACTCAATTTCTGGCTGAAAAGTGGGGCATCCCGCCATACTGTAGCGTGCGCCATGCGCACGACGTTCGCCGGTGGTATACGGCCTCGTGCGCATGGCGCACGCTACCTTGCATCATCGGGCCGCATTAAAACAGGTGATGGTTAATCCAGAGATGCATCGAGATGCTGCCTGCATAGCCGAGCGCAATGGCCGGTGCCCACTTCAGATGACTGAAGAACGTGTACTG
>JANMQQ010000399.1:0-13836 GCA_031370545.1 Gammaproteobacteria bacterium | reverse complement strand
GTTGGCGTAGCCGTAGGTTTTGCGAAAATGCGTGAAGCGCCACGGATAGCCGGTATATAAAGTGGCTTCATTCACGGCAAGCTCGTAGGTGTAGGCATCAAGGCGGCCACGGTCGGTGCCGATGTCGCCAATCGGCGTCACCTTGCCCACCGCTACGCCGGTAAAGTCTCTACCGCTCGCACCGTGGCAGCTCGAACAATATTCTTTGTAGATCGACGCCCCCTTGTTCGCGAGCGCGGTGTCAATGGGGTATGGATAAGCCGGTGGTTTCGCGTCCAGCAAATAATCTTCAAGGCGCCCGATGTTGTCCAGGTCGATGGTCGGTGGTGTGGTGCCGGTGCCAAACGCAGCGTTCTTGTTGCGCTCGCCGACCAGCGTGTTGTTGCCGTCCCAGTGCAACTGCATGCCTTCACGTTGCCGCTGATTCCAGATCGACGGAAAATCCGCCGCGCCAACCAGCTCCTGCGGCGACATTTTTTTCAGCGGAAAATTGAACGGAGTTTTTCCGACGTTAAATGTATCGACCCGGCCTGGTCCCCAGGCGGGTTGTTTGCTGGTGAACGCGAAGCGCTCGCGCAGCATGAACAGCCGGTCACGCATCAGGTAAATCGCGATGGGGTAAACAATATAGCGATCCAGCAAGTCAAGGTCCGCGCCCAAGGCCTGCACTGCCGGAACAATAAATTCCGGTGAAAATTTCGCATCTGCCGCGCAGTTGAAAAAGAAATTCTGAAAACCCATCAGATCGAGATTGCTGGCAGGCATGCCGAGCACCACGCGCGGCGTGGCATCCGGTTTGTCGCGCACCGTGCTGGTGTGGCACACCGCGCAATTTAAAAATACGCGGTCGATGCCGGTCACATGGCGTTTGGAAACACCAATCGGTAAATCTTTGCCGGTTTCAAACAACATGCCCAGTGATTCGTACCCCTTGCCGGGCAAGTGCGCAGAACACACATTGGGCAATGCGCGCCAGATCCAGTACGGAAACCCGGACACGCGCTCGCCGCCGGTGGAGCCGTATTTAAAATGCTCTTCCACGTCGATGTAGCTCACCGCCTCGTCGGTAGCAAAGCGGTTGTAGAAATAAATCCCAGCTGCCAACACCGCAATGAACAGCAAGCCTACAAACGTTCTGCACCAGGTCATGACTTTTGTCCTTCTTATGGTTGTGCGAAAGCCTTGAATGCCAATGTGCGATCATCCACCACGGGTGGAAGACCACGATCATCGATGCAGCACCACGCGCCGGGTGCCGCACCCAGTTGTGCAAGTAACGCGGGCAGTACCGCCGCACGCCGAAACGGCTGATCGGAAAATTCACCCGCTGTATTTTTTACATTTAATGGATCCAATGCTACCCAGATCGGTGAAAAATCGTCACGCCGCGCAAGTACACCGCTGCCCGCAAGCGACGCCGAAACCGTCAATGTACCCGGCCCGCGTAACGTCAGGGTTTCCAGCACCGCACCATCCACGCCGCGCAGATGCATGCCGTTCTGTGCAAGACGCAGCGTGAGTGACCACGTGTCGACATTGCGCTCCAACGCCCCGCTGCTCGCAAGATTAAATGCCCGCAACTCCACGCGGTTTAATGTCAAGCTGTCGATCTCCACGCGCAATACCTGGTTCGCGCGCAAATATAAACGCCCTTGTGCGCCGAATCCGGCAGCCGCAGTTTGTTCGGACGCCCGACAGGAAAACCCCACACGCAATTCCCCCGCTTCGACATTCTTGGTGGTGAAAGCACACGTGCTCGTCAACGGTTGTACTTTAACTTGGCTACGCACTGCACGGTCCCACAATATTTTGTCAAGCTGGAGCACGTCCGCTTGCCCGATAAAATCACCCAGGCCCCGCACCAGTCGCTCCGCGACACCCGGATCGGTTCCGCGCCAGAGGCTTGCGGGCGCACGTTGTTCCAGCGGCTCAAAGGGTGCGCGCACATCGGTATTGGCCAGCAAATCTGATAGCGTCTTTTTTCCCTTAGTATCAAGTTGCGGATTAAGTGCAATCGGCGCAGGAGTATCGTTAAATCGGCCGAGCGGATCGCGATTCACCAGCGTGGCATCAGACAGGTATAAACCGCCGGGCCATTGCGCGCGCCAATGTTTTTTTAGTACGGATTGCAATGCCTCGTTGAAGCCGCTGGCACCTACATCAAAACCACGCTCGCCGCTCATCCGGTACTGCAATGCCAGCGCGAATGCAAAGGCACGACAACGTGCGCCTTCTGCGCCAGCGCCGCAACCCTCACGCCACAACAATTGTGTGAGCGCGAATTCGTTGGCGCGTTGTGCCGCCTGATCAATCGCAAATGGAATGTCAACACCGCGCGCAATCGGTACACCGTGGAAGTCGGTGCCGAGGTTGCTTAGCAACGCGGCAACGCGCGGATTGGCGTTGGTTTCGTCCCAGGTCTGGCGCGAAAAAATCGGCGCCGCGTTCTGATGACAGCTCATGCACACCGCGCGATCCGCATAGGCCACCTGTGACTTTCCGCCCGGCCGGTAATCATTCACGACCTGGAACTCAAAGCGCCCGGCCGCTTCGTTATAGCTGATGACTTCCAGAATCGCTGACTTCTCACCATAACCGACATACAAGCGATCTTTCAGCAACAGGCTGGTATCGCCGCCCGGCAGGGGTTCGGTGTCGACTGCTGCGACCACGCGTGGAAAATGAAAAAATTCCGGCGCAGCTGCGTTGCGCTGCAGTGAACGGCCTAACGGGATTAACACTTGCTTGAGCTGTGGCCGGGCGGCGACAACATTCGCGCCTTGCAAGCGCTGCTCAATGCGCAGGATAAACGCGGTGTAAGGAAACGGCACGTTGTACACACGTTGGCCGTTGCGCTCCTCACTCATCACATAGTCGAACAACGAACGTCCCACCGGCGGAAGGTTCGCGCCAACGGCGCTCGGATCAACCACCCAACGCGGTTGGTCGCCGGCCGGGAAATTCTCGGCTGCATTTACTACATTGCCCAGCCCGCAGGTGAGGAGCATCCAACACATCGCTGCCTTAAAACGGCGGAAATACCGCAGCCGGATGAATGCGACGCACACAAGCTCCGTCCCCCTGCAACGAAGCAGTTGCGGAGGAAGAGGGTGTTCGTTAGGGCGTGCCGCCACAGTTCATTCACCCCCATCCTGACCTTCCCCCTTGCAGGGGGAAGGGACGCGTTGTTTGCATGTTTATTGATTTCGATCTAGTTGACAGCGTGATCACTTCGCAGCCGTCGTCACGTGCGCTTGCTGTGTGCCGTTCCAGCAATCTTCAGCGCGCGCTCCGGTTTTCAGAAACGCATCGCCTTCACGTCCCGCGATCTCGTCGCTGTAGAGCGTGAAGTTCAGCACGAAAGCACGATCCAGATAAGCGCGACCCAAATAAAATCCGGGACGAATCATGCGAATCTCGTCGCGTACTTTAAAGCCGCGTCGACCGGCAAGAAAATCCGGCAGTTCGCGGTAGCCTTCAATCTCGTCGCTAAACGCGTAGTCGATGATGATGGATTCGCGTCGACCGTCGAGCAAACTTTGCCCGCAATAAAGTTTGGCCGGAAACAACAACCACGCGTCGCGACCCTTCACATTGATTTTTGGAATAGTGTCAAGATCGCCACTGATCACGGTCTTGAGAATTTTAAAATCGTCGATGCGATTACGCAGCACGCGCTGGTCGCGATAAAACACTTTGCCTTTCCACAAGGTTTGCGCCAGTACTTCCAGCTTTTTGCCCTGTAGATTAACCGCGACCCCTTTCAACCCGCCAAGAATTTCCGACGCACGAAATTTTCCGCTACCGCCCTTGGGCAATAACACTTTTCCGTCGAAGGGCCCGTCGGGAATCGGACCGGCGGTGAGCCGCACGTAAATCTGATCAATTTGTTCTTGAGTGAGCGCGGCAAGATTTTTGGGGTTGATCTTTTGCAAGTCGACCGGCGTCAACGGATAGTTGTACTCAACGCTGGCGAAGTCCGGTTTTTGTTGATACTCGGCACCACTGGTTGCGAACGAAACTTGCGGTGGCTTTTCGCCGCAACCCAATAACAACAGCACACTTGCCACCACGGGCGCACCAACCATCCACAGTGTGTTACGCATAAGTAGTCTCCTGTTAGGCATCACAGCGTGGCCAGAAATGCGGTGAGCGCCTGCTTATCCGGCTCGGGCAGATCTTCACCGAAGCGATGACCGGCATCTTCAACATCGGCGGTACAAGAACTGTAAACATCCAGCACCAAGGGCAAGCGCTTGCCCACCGCTTTAATCAACTGAGTCGGATCACGCAAAATTTCGTCCGCGACGGAGCGCATCTGGGCCGCGACATCTTTGGCTTTGTCTTTGCCCAGGCTGCGCGCCAGCTTGTTTTCCAGCTGCTGCGGATTAGTCTTGGATAACACCAGATCGACGATGAATTGTTTATGCTGAAAATTGCCCAGCAATCCGGCGTTAGTGCCCTTGGGCACCGTCAGGGTGAGACCGAACAATTTTTTCTCATCCTTACCGTCGAACAACTTCGGACCGATGTCGAGAATAATGTCTTGATCCAGCTTGGTGATCTTGGAGACACGCTCTTTGGGATGCAGCAGCTGACGCATCGACTCTTTATATAGTTTGAAACGTCCGTCGACGCTCGGATCATACGGCCAGCACGCCGGCGCGTTCACCAACACTGCGCCTTTTTCGTCAACGTAAGGCACCCGGTAAAAATCATTCTGCGGGTTGGCCGCACCGCCGCAAAGCTCCGGCCCCATTGCGTTGTTATGCATGAATGGCGCGTGTGCCCAGACGTTTAGCAGCGAAACGTTACGATAATAGCCGCGACCGCCGTCGCTGGGCTCGCGCACGTTGGGATCCGGCGCACGTGCGCGCAGGGTATCGGAGCCGTACTCCTGCCATACATGCCCGGCCATATGATTGGAGTGCAATGCGCGGCAACGGAATGTGCCAACCTCAGACACCGGCGTGGCCTGGTCGTTACCCATCCAGTCGGCACGCAGACCGGTTTTTTCGGACATTTTTAGAAAGTCGCGATTTTTGAACGGCCCGTCGACCGACTCTGAAATGCTGGAATGGCAGCGCGCGCAATTTTCTGCAAACACCAAGCGCCCGCGCGTCACGGCAACTTTACCGAATTCCTTGTCAAGACCTTCGATCAAATCGTTTTGATCGTAGCGTGCGCCGGGATTTTTCGCCTTTACCGAAAATTCACGTGCACGTTGCAAGTCCGCCGTACCGCCTTCGGCCGACGTTACGAAATCCAGGACGTTGGGCAAGCGGTCCTCGACCGCACGGAAGTTTGCACAGTCGCGTCGGCACTGACCGATGTCGAATGGCGTTTGACCGAAGTTACGTTGTTGCGGATCAAGCTGCCGCAAATCGGTGAGATGATTGACCCAACATTGTTCCGAACACGAACCAATGTTGATGAATACCCGTTGCAGGGCTTCGCTGGCGCCAATGCTGTCTTCGCCGCCTTTTAATATGTGATTCACGGCCTCGCTCTGCAGGCTCTTGCGCCAGCATTTGCCGCTCTTACCCGGCTCGCACCAGCATGCCGCTTCACCTTCGCTGCTGTTGCAGGCGTTGACTTTGCGCCACTTGTTGACAGCTTCATTTGCAAACACTGGTCGCTGTTTAATATTGATCAGCGAATTCATGCTGCCAGGATTATTCACTTGATCGGTGGGCACTGCCGAGGTGTCGGTGGCACCGGGGCGCGCATGTGAAAACACCTGCCACTCCAAGCTGTTCTTGCCCATACCGGACACCATCACTTCGGACAGTCGCGAGTATTGATTGCCGACCAGCCCCTTAATATTTTCCCACTGCGGATGCGCCGGATCTTTCGGCGGGCGGGTGGGATCGAATGAGATGTGGCAGGCACCGCAAGCCATACCCACGCGGAACGGAGGTTCAATCGACGCATCAATCAAATGGCTGGCCTGGCTGTCAGATAAATCCTGTTGAGCGCTTAATTTCTTGTCGTACCCTTCCCAGGTGCCAAGCTTGCCATTTAAGCGGCGCCACTGTTCCAGGTTAAATTTCGGATTCGGAAATTTGCGTAATCCCAGCGCACCGGTGGACGTGCCGAAGGCCAGGTCGCACGGTGATTGGCGTTGATCATTCGGGCCGTGCACGTCGTCTTCGACCAACGCCACGTCTTTGAAATCACAGGCCGGATCACGGTAGCCGGTCTTGCCCACCGATTGCAGCAACGCTTCATCACCCGGGCACCAGTCAAAGCCAAAGGTTTCTTCGTAGCTCTTGGCCGGGCAATTTGTTGAGCCCGGTACGCAACAACTTGGATCGTTGATCAAGCCCCAGGCTTTAAAACGATCATCGCGCTGATCAGAACGCAACACCCGATACCAGTCGATCAGCACGCCCAAGCGTTGTTGAAAGACATAAGTATGAAAGCGGTCGTTACCCGCCGCAGCCTTGTACCAAATTTCACGTCCCGCGCGCTGCGAAGGCGTCAGTCCCGCTTCACCGAGGCGAAATCCGGAATCATCGCCTTCCGGATAAATTGATTTAGTTGCGACCGGCGCCGCCGCCGCGTATTGAACCGCCAACAATAAACCGCACCACACGGAAACGAGAATTCGCTTCATGTTTACTCCTTGTCGATGGGACCAATAGGAACAACACGCAGGTGTTGACAAATGACTGACCCGCAGACAGCACCGGCAATTTACAGGGACAACGACGACAGCAGACGTGGAGAACAGAAGTTATAAGAGCTCTGCTTGAACAGCGCGACTATCGTATCAAATTCTCCGCCGTTGAAAGCTAACTTTTTGATGATGCGAACAATACACAAGACGCGCACCTACGCCGAGTAAATTTTGCAAAGCGAAAAAGTGACATCCGTCACGCATCTCGCAGACGCTTCTAAGAAACCCGCTCTATGCCGATAACCAACCAGCGTTCCTCCAACGAGATGCTGCTAAATGAGTCCGTTACAGCGAAAAATTCTGGCGGTGTATTTATTGGTGCTGTTGCTGGGTATCACCTTGTCGGCGACGATTTATTTTTACGGTCGTGCGGTGCGTGATACCACGGCGGTGCTGGTCGAGCAGAGCCTGCCGCGCTTACAAGCCATCGCCGCGTTGCGCGGTGCAATTTTGCTTGAGCGTCCGATTCTGTATGAGTACTACGCAACAGTTGATCGCAGAAAATTTCTCGATAAATTTGAAATGAACATGCGTTCCATCGACGCCGGGCTACGCAGCATCGGTGGCGATGACGATGAACATCTTGCCCATGTTGCGCGTGACACCGAAGCTATTCATGAGCTGGCCGGCCAACTGGACAGCACGTTGAATTCAACGGATATCGACTGGGATAAAGCGCGCGACCTGCTGCAAGCGATCACCACCCTGGATGAAAGTATTCTTCCTGACCTGGACGCGCTGGTTCGCGCCGATCAACAACATGTCGAACTCGGCGCTGAGCAAGTTCATGCGCGCACGTTGTGGATCACTGGGCTGGTGGTGACCTTCAGCATTTTTATTTCCGGTATTGCATTGTGGGTCGGATTTTATGTCAACACCTACATCGCCGAGTCCGCCGAGCGCAAGCGGCTGGCGTTGTTCGCCGAACGCAATCCGTCGCCCGTCATGCGCTTGTCAACCACCGGCACCGTTTTGTATGCCAATCCGGCGGCGCGTGCTTTATGTGTACAACTGGGGCTGACCGACGCATCCCAACTGCTGCCGAGCGATGCAGGCGCACACCTTGCCCGAGCACATGAAACCGGCCAGGAATACTGGAACTGCGAACACCGCATCGCGGAGCACACTCTCAATTGCAGCACACATCTGTTGCGTGATCTCGATACCTGCCACGTTTACATGAGTGACATCACCGCGCGCAAACAAGCCGAACACGAACTTGAACACCGCGCTTACCATGACACGGTAACCGGGCTGCCCAATCGTCGCGCGTTCAACTCACGTCTGACGGAAGCCTTGCAATTGGGTGCATCCACTGCATGTATCGCGGTATTGCTGTTGCGTCTGGATCACATAAAACGGGTGCTGGAAAGTCAGGGGTATGAGACCAGTGATGCGCTGTTGCATGCAGTGGCGCAGCGCTTGCGGGAATTCTTGAACCATTTTGACGGCGCCATGCTGTTTCGTTTCGAAGGTGCAACGTTCAGCGTGTTGTTACCGGGTGCTGATTCTGAACAGCGCGCGGGTTCACTGGCGGAACGCCTGCAGGAATGCATGACGGAGCCTTTGCATATTGAAGCGCGCGAATACGTTTTCACCGTGAGCATCGGTGCCAGTCAAGCTCCGCACCATGGCAGCGAAGTGCCTACCTTGACAGCCAATGCCGAAGCAGCCGTTAACAATGCACAGCGGCTGGGCGGGAATGGTTTCCAACGCTACACCGCCGACATGAACGCACGTGCGCAACGTTGGCTGTCCGTCGAAAGCGGTTTACGTCGCGCACTGGAGCGCAATGAATTTCTGTTGAATTATCAACCGCAAGTGTCGTTGGAAAGCGGCCAAATTACCGGCATGGAAGCGTTGATTCGCTGGCGCGGGCCCGATAATGTCATGATCCCTCCGCTCGACTTTATTCCCATCGCCGAGGAAACCGGCTTGATCGTACCCGTGGGCGCGTGGGTATTGCATACCGCATGCGCGCAAGCCTGCGCGTGGCACAAGGTCGGCTACCCGCACTTGCTCATTGCGGTGAATATTTCAGCGCGTCAATTTCAACATCCGGATTTCGTGAACCTGGTGCAACGCACCTTGCACGACACTGGCCTGCCCGCACAGAAACTGGAATTGGAAATTACCGAAAGTGCCGTCATGCAGGATGCAGAAAAAACCATAGCCACATTAAATGCGCTGCATGCGTTGGGCGTGACCTTGTCGATTGACGACTTCGGCACCGGCTATTCGTCGCTCAGTTATTTAAAGCGTTTTCCACTCGCTAAACTGAAAGTCGATCAGTCGTTCGTGCGTAATTTGACGACCAGCCCCAACGACGCCGCCATCGCCCGCTCGGTGATTTTACTCGGCCACAGTTTGAATTTGGTGGTGATCGCCGAAGGCGTGGAAACCGAAGCGCAACTCGCCTGGCTGCGCACACAACACTGCGAAGAAATGCAGGGATATCTGTTCAGCCGCCCGGTGCCCGCAACGGAATTTGAAGCGTTGCTGCGCAGTGACAAACGGTTGGCGATGGATATTGTCAAGACGCGCGTAGGTTAGCCGTAGGGTGGGCACCGCCCACCTGTGAGCCCGGCGGGCGGTGCCCACCCTACTGCAACCACCCCGTCCGCTTCGCGTCCACCCCTCCTTGAAAATTAAGGAGGGGAGACAACACCTCACCTTTCGATGTACCGCAACGCCTGATCCATCCGCGCCAGCACGCGCGCCCTGCCGATCAGGTGGGTCGTGACATCAATTGGCGGCGACACCGCTGTGCCGGTCAGCGCTACCCGCAGCGGCTGCGCCAATTTGCCCATGTTCATGCCATGCTTTTCCGCTACTTCACCTACCACGCGATGAATGTCCTGCGGTGTCCAAGGTTCTAATGTCGCAAACTGCTCGCGCAATGCGCGCAATACTGGAGCCACGTCTTTGCTGAAGTGCTTAGTCGCGGCTTTTTCTTCGTAGATGGTAAAATCCTTGTAAAAACACACGATGCTGTCGGCGAGTTCAACCAGCGTCTTGGCGCGCTCTTGATGAATCTTTACGACCGCGACAAGGTCCGGCCCGGTGCTTGGGTCGATATGGCGTTTGCTTAAGTGCCAGCTCAAATGCCGTGCAACATGTTCGGGTGTGCTGGTCTTGATGTACTGCTGGTTGAGCCACAACAACTTCTCGGGATTGAAGGCGGATGCACCCCGGTGCACGTTATTGACATCAAACAGTTCAATCATCTGGTCGATGGAAAATATTTCCTGATCGCCATGTGACCAGCCCAGCCGCACCAGATAATTCAACAACGCTTCCGGCAAAAATCCGTCATCGCGATATTGCATCACGCTCACCGCGCCGTGGCGCTTGGAAAGCTTTTGCCCGTCTGCGCCCATGATCATCGACACGTGCGCGTAATGCGGTGGCGTGACGCCCAAAGCTTGAAGGATATTCATCTGGCGCGGCGTGTTGTTGAGGTGATCATCGCCGCGAATGACGTGCGTAATTTTCATGTCCATGTCATCGACGACGACGGTAAAATTGTAGGTCGGCGTGCCATCAGTGCGGGCGATGATTAAATCATCCAGCTCGCTGTTCTTGAACACCACGCGGCCTTTGATCAAATCATCGACCACGGTTTCGCCGTCGATGGGATTTTTGAATCGCACCACCGCAGGAGCGCCCGGTCGCACCTGGGTCAGGTCTCGACAACGACCGTCGTAACGCGGCTTTTCTTTGTTGGCCATCTGCGTGGCACGCATCTGCTCCAATTCTTCTTTGGAGCAATAACAGCGATATGCGGTCCCCGCTTCCACCATTTGTGCGATGACTTCTTTGTAACGCGGGAAGCGGTGCGTTTGATAAAACGGACCCTCGTCGTACTCCAGCCCGAGCCAGGTCATGCCTTCCAAAATTGCGTTCACTGATTCGGCCGTGGAACGCTCCAGATCGGTATCCTCGATGCGCAAAATAAATGTGCCGCCGTGCTTGCGCGCATGCAACCACGAATACAGCGCAGTGCGCGCGCCGCCAACGTGCAGATAGCCAGTAGGACTCGGGGCAAAACGGGTACGGAGGGTCATCGGGCTCATCCTGAAAACAGAAGGCCGGTAGTTTAGCAGGGGGATAACGGAACGCGAATTGGCAAAAAATTTTAGATGTTTGCGGAGCGCAATACGCTGTAATCAGCAAAGCATGTTAACGAGCAGCAGACTTCACTGTTGCGGGATATCCGGCCAACGCAACCATATCCATCAGGTCTTCAACGCTTGCCTTGTTCGTATCGTATTTCACCACCGCTTCGTGCGTGCTCTCCCGCAGCTCAACGGTCTTCACTCCGTCAACACGCACCAGCGCACGTTTGACATTGGTGGGACACGCAGCGCACGTCATGTCGGGGATCGAGAGCGTCACCAGTTTTTCTTCAGCCATGACGGGTAACACCAACAAACTCGCCAGAACAAACGCGGCACCTTTGATAACAGATTGCATGTCACGACTCCGGTGTATGAGTTAAGTAGAGCGGAAAAATATAAGCGTTTACTAATTTAGTTTATGCGAGCTGATTCACAGGTCGTTGCGTCGGTCGTCTCCATGCTTCTGAATGTCTCAACCGCGTTTTAAGTTTTCTCAGCTATCATTGAGTTGCCCGTTTTTGCGGCGACACAATGCCAATAAGGAAACCGCACCATGTCACAGGTCGTCTCAGCGTTACTCGCCATTTTGATCATCGCCTTGATCATTCTCATCGGCATCTTGCTGGTCAAGCTGCGAAGCCTGCGCGTGGTGGCGCTCAGCGCCGCAACCAAGCGCGACGTTGACAATTTATACAGCCAGATCGAAGCCTTTGAATCTTTACATCAGGAACTGGGCTTTGACCGCGCGTTACCGCGCCTGCGTGGCAACAATGTCTCGCCGGATTTCCTGCGCGAACTGGCTCAACATGTGGGACGCCGCCGCCCGCAATACGTGGTGGAATGTGGCAGCGGTGCGACCACCGTGGTGCTGGCGAAGGCCATGAGCAGAACCGGTTATGGCCATGTTTACAGCCTGGATCAAGACATTGACAGCGCAAATAAAACCTACCGCTGGCTGAACGAGCACGGCTTGACGGAATGGGCCACGGTGATTTATGCCGAGCCGATCCAGTACACGCTCAACGGCAATAACTTCAACTGGTATGCATTGAGCGATTTGCCCAACACCGCCATCGACCTGATGGTGATTAACGGACCGAATTCCAAAGAGCAGAAATACGCACGCTACCCGGCGCTGTTTTTGTTGCGCGCACGGCTCACCGATCAGTCCGCAATAATTGTCAACAACACCAACCGGCCGGATGACGCGGCGACGCTCGCTCTGTGGGCGCACGACTTTCCTGAATTCCGCTTTCAAAAATTGCGCTGCGAAAAAGGCTGTGCGGTTGGTGAACGCGTCGGCCCGGCAAATTCCGAAGTTAAGATGCTGACCAATCCAGATGTCTCAGTTGCCAGCGCGGAGTCGACCCCGGCCCGGCGCGCCGCAAGCACTCGTGGCACACCTTGATCTGTTCGCCGTAAAATTATTTTTATAATATTTAAAGTCGCGCAGGTTCGTTCATTCTGCGCGACGCATTGCATTAGTCAGATACTCAATCAGCCGCCGTCGCGTTTCCACTTGACCCAACGCTTGAATGTGCTGCGCGTAGGGGATTTCCCAAAGGACTTTTGGCTCGTTCGCAATTGCAAACACCTGGCGCGCGTGTTCGATGGGGATCACTTGGTCACTGATCCCATGAATAATCAACACCGGCACCGGAGCAATCTGCGCAACGGCGTGAACAGGACTGAATTCATCACTCACAGTTAGCGCCAACGGCCATTGCAACGGCCAGGTCAGCCAAAGTGCGCCGAGCTTTTCCTGGGCTATCTGCCGATAACTGGCAAAAGCACTATCCACAATCAAGGCTTTTAAGCGCAGGTGATAGGGACTATGTGCAACGGCGTAAATCGACACGGCGGCACCCAGACTCTGGCCCAATACCGCCACGTGTGATGTGTCGATATCGGTGCGTTCCATTACCACCCGTAACGCGGCGACCGCATCTGCGTGCACGCCGGGTAATGACACTTCTCCGGCGGACAACCCGTAGCCACGGTAGTCCATCATGAAAACATTAAAGCCCGCCGCAGGCAGCCAATAGACGCTGGCGATATGCGTGCTGATGTTTTCAGCATTGCCGTGAAAAAATACGACCGTACCCTGCGCGCTTTTTTCCGCAGGTAACCACCAGCCATGGAGTTGAACGCCGTCGGCAGACTTGAAGTACACGTCCTCGAAATCCAAACCGATTTCGGTAGGGGTGCGCACCAACTCCTGCTGTGGCATGAAGAAAAGGCGCGTGCAGCCGCTGCTTGCAAAAATCAATACCAAGCATAGCGCGCGCGCAATCACCAGTAAGAGTGCCATCCGAGTGTCACCGTTGACCAGGTTGAATTCCAGGCATGTTCGCGCCGCAAATTCAAACGCACGGCATGTTGCTGTCCAAGCGCAAAGCTTTGCTCCAATGTCATAAACTGTTCGCGATGCCGATCTCCAAAGCGCAATTCCTGCGACTGTAGAACAAAGTGCAGCTGCCATGCTTCTACCGGTTTTGCATAAATGCCAACACTGGCCCCGCCACCGAACGCGTAACGTTTGTCCAGCTCGCCGCTGATATCTGCCGTTGCGTCTGCGAATCCATAGAACTGCGTTTTCTCGCCCAGTGACCAAGCCATGCCCGCACCGCCCTGGGTGCGATACAGCGCAACGCGCTCGGCGCCCGGCGCGCCGACATGCGTGTAACCGGTACTGATTTTCCAGGAAATAGGCTGAAAAAAGCGATCTCGCGGAAACAGCGAAAAAATGTCGACCAAGGTCAGGTCATTCAACCGCAGTCGGTTCGAACCTTCGATGTGCTGCAATCCGATATCCAGGAAATTGATTTGCGCGCCGCGGGTGTAACCACCTTGGGGGTCCAGCAAGTCATGATAGGCGGGTCGCAGCTTGACTTCTTGCAAGGCCAACCCATTGGCAACTCCCGACCCCACTGCGACGCGCACCGTGCCGTGACCACGATCCGGTGTCACCGATGGAGTTGGAGGAATCGCGGTGTCAGGTGCTTGAGGCAATTGGCTGCGCGCCAGCAGCAG
>JANMQQ010000397.1:0-2182 GCA_031370545.1 Gammaproteobacteria bacterium | reverse complement strand
ATTCATCCTCCCTCCACCCCGACCCTTTGCCAACTTTGGGAGGTGTTGCGCCGCTCACGCAGTGCAAGTGGGATGGAAGTCCGTACACACGGCCGTCCGACGTCGAAACTGAGATAGCCCAGGTAATCGCAACTGCTCCGCCAACGTGGCCCCTGACGACCCTCAAAAGCGAAACGCTAGTCCCTAATCAAGCGACCTTGGAGAGGTGTTGGTTGGCGGCGGCTTGAAAAAACTCGAAACCCCTCAGCGTTTCTGCGGTATTCTATGCGTGTCAAGCACATGGAACAAAGCAGCCACGGAGGGATTTCAAGTGAACCACAATTTACGCCGACAGATCGAACGCCGCAAGCAGTGCAACGTCAAACGCCTCGATCGCTGGAATCTGGGCGACACGTCGCAGCCCGTGCTGAGCGCTCGCAACATCCACTATGAACTGGCCGTGCGTGCCGCCGGCACGACCTGCGGCGGAATCGGGGCCATCCACCGCCTGGTGCGTGAGTTGGGACTGGCGGAAGCGATCGACCGGCGACTGCACCTGCTGAAAGTGCATTTGCCTTATCACGAGTCGGATCACGTGCTGAACCTGGCTTACAACGCGCTGTGCGGCGGCACATGCCTGGAAGATCTGGAACTGCGGCGACAGGATGAAGCCTTGCTCGACGCGCTGGGCGCTCGCCGGATTCCCGACCCAACCACGGCCGGCGATTTCTGTCGCCGCTTTCATCCGCATCACATCCAGACGCTGCAAGATGTGTTCAACGACGCGCGCCGCAAAGTCTGGGCACGGCAGCCCAAGGCGTTCTTTGCCCAAGCCACGATCGACATGGACGGCACGCTGGTGCCCACCACCGGCGAATGCAAACAGGGCATGGACATCTCTTACCAAGGCACTTGGGGCTTTCATCCGCTGGTGGTCTCGCTGGCTGAAACGGGCGAAGTCCTGGCGTTGGTCAACCGCTCGGGCAATCGGCCCAGCCACGAGGGCGCGTCGACCGAAGCCGATCGGGGAATCGCGCTCTGCCTGGGCGCTGGCTTTCAGCGGGTGCTGCTGCGGGGCGACACCGACTTCACGCAGACCCGGCGCCTCGACGGCTGGGACGCCGACCCGCGAGTGCGATTCATCTTCGGCATGGACAACCTGCCGAACCTCTGGCTTGTGGCCGAAGATCTGCCGGAAAACGCCTGGATTCCGCTGGAAAGGCCGCCCCGCCACACGGTGAAAACGACGGCCCGCGCTCGGCCCACAAACGCCAAACAACGGATCGTCGAGTCGCGCGGCTTCGCCGACATCCGCCTGGTTGACGAGTGGGTGGCCGAGTTCGATTACCAACCCACGGCGTGCAAAAAGGCCTACCGCCTGGTGGTGATACGCAAGAACCTGCACGTGCGCGACAAGCAAGGTCGACTGCTCGACGACTATCGCTACTTCTTTTACATCACCAACGACCGTGAACTCTCCGCGGCCGAGATTGTCTTCTCCGCCAACGATCGCTGCAATCAAGAGAACCTGCACGCTCAGCTTAAGGGCGGCGTGCGGGCGCTGTATGCACCGGTTGACAATCTGGTGAGCAATTGGGCGTACATGGTGATGACCTCGTTGGCCTGGAATCTGAAAGCTTGGTATGCCCTGTTGCTGCCTGAGGGGCGTGGGCGTCAGGCCGGGGCCTGGCGCGAACAGAAGCAGGCAGTGCTGCGAATGGAGTTCCGCACCTTTGGCAACCACTTCTTGCGGTTGCCGTGCCAGGTGGTGAAGACGGGACGGCGGATCGTGTATCGGCTACTGAGCTGGAATCGTTATCAAACGGTGTTCTTCCGCTTCTTGGATCAACTGCGTCGTCCGCTACGTTGTTGAGTCGCCGGGTTCTGGCGTGTCGAGCGGCCGATGCGCAGGAACCTTCTCGAAGCCGGAGTCTGGATGCTCCGGTCCGCCGCGTCCACCAGCCCAACACCAACGCCATGCCTGACCAACCAACCCGAAGTTCGCCGACCGCGTCCCGCGGCCGGCACCCTGCTGCGCCGAGAAAACCGCCGATATTAGCCCTCTGCGCTCGCTTGTTTAAGGGCTAGCAGGACTATGTCAAGCATTCGCTCCATCTCCCATGATGGACGAGCCGCAAAAGTGCACGGTGCATACAGCGCCCGCATGTTGAGCGCAGCCTGCTCATCGTCACAGCCGATCACG
>JANMQQ010000396.1:0-2072 GCA_031370545.1 Gammaproteobacteria bacterium | reverse complement strand
CCACCCGGCTTTCTGTGCAGCCAATTCCAGCACCGCGCGATGGCGCGGATGGTCCTTCAATAATTCGCGGCGCAACGCGTACGGATCTTTGCCCGCAGCGCGCGCTGCCTCATCAAAGAAGCACTCCGTGACAAATACATTCTGCGACGCGCCGACTGAACGCCAAAAGCCGACCGGCACCGCCGTGTTGACCAGCGCATAACTCACCGCCACGTTGAGAATCGCGTAGGGAATATTTGTCGCGTTCTCCAACGAACTATTGTCAAGACCGCCTCTCACAGCCTGAGCGGCTACCCGTGAAAAAATCGACGGCCCGGCAATGCGATGTTGCCACGCGCTCAGCGCACCTTGTTTATCGATGGCGGCTGCCATGCGGTTATAGGTCGCCGGGCGATACACGGCATGATGCAGATCGTCCTCGCGCGTCCAGATAACCTTGATCGGCACACCGAGCTGTTTTGAAATCTGCACCGCTTCGACGACGAAATCGTATTCCGAGCGCCGTCCGAAACCGCCGCCTAAAAATGTGGTGTGCACCTGGATGGTTTCCGGTTTCAAGCCGGTATGCCGTTCAATCTGATGTTGCGCGGTCGCCTGCCCTTGCGTCGGTGCCCACACGTCGCAGCCGTCTTTACGCACATGCGCAGTGCAGTTCATTGGCTCCATGCAGGCATGCGCAAGATACGGCACCTCGTACACGGCCTCGATTTTTTTGGCAGCGGTTTGCCAGGCCTGATTGATATCGCCGTCGTTGCGTGCACTCTTGCCTGCGTCGACCGCTGCGATAAATGAAGCACGAATTTGTGCGCTGTCCAGCGTCGCGGCCGCGCCCTCATTCCATTCGAGCTTCAGCGCGTCGCGCCCACGCTGCGCTGCCCAGAAATGGTCGGCGACCACGGCTACACCGGCGTCGATCTCCACCACGTGGCGCACGCCGCGGATTTTTTTAGCCGCAGTTGCGTCGAAATTTTTAAGCTTGCCGCCGAATACAGGGCAACGCGCGACCACCGCGATCAGCATGCCCGGCACCTTCACGTCCTGACCAAATACCGCCGATCCATTCAGCTTGGCCGGGGTGTCAAGTCGCGGCACCGAGGTACCGAGCAAACGAAATTGTTTGGGTTCTTTGAGGAACGCCGTCTCCGGTACCGGTAACGTCGCTGCCTGCTCTGCCAGTTCGCCGTACCGCAAGCGCCGCCCGCTCGATTTATGAATGACAATACTCGGCTCCGTACTGCACTCGGCAACCGGGACATTCCAGCGTTGCGCGGCAGTCTGCATCAGCAGCTCGCGCGCAGCGGCACCCGCCTCACGCAACGGTTGCCAAAACCCACGCACCGACGTGCTGCCCCCGGTGTGTTGCCGACCGATGATCGGGTTGGCGTAGCTTGGATGCACCGGCGCAAATTCGGCGTGGACCTTCGACCAGTCGGCATCCAGTTCTTCAGCGAGCAACATCGGGATCGCGGTCATCACGCCCTGCCCCATTTCCGAACTGCCGACCATCAGTGTGATGCGATCATCCGCGCCGATGCGTACCCATGCGTTGGGCGCAAATCCCGCTTGCTGGGCTACAGCATTGATCGGCGCGTTGTCCTTGCGACCACATGCAGCGGCATCAATTCCAATCAGCAGGCCACCGCCCAGTGCTGCGCTGATTTTCAGGAAATTACGTCGCGAAACCTCGATACGCTCAGCCATGGGCGCGCTCCTTGACTATTTTTGCGGCGCGCTGGATGGCCAGCCGGATGCGCGGATAGGTGCCGCAGCGACACAATATCGGCGCCATCGCCCGGTCAATGTCGGCATCGGAGGGTTGCGGCGTTTTGGCCAGCAAGGCGGCGGCCGCCAGAATCTGGCCCGACTGGCAGAAACCGCATTGTGGAACTTCCTCCGCCAGCCACGCTTGCTGCACCGGATGACTGCTGTCGCTACTTAGACCTTCGATGGTAGTGATTTTTTTTCCGGCCAGGGTGGAGACGGGTGTAGTGCATGAACGAATCGGCACACCGTCCACCAGCACGGTACACACGCCGCACTGCGCGATGCCGCAACCGTATTTGGTACCCATC
>JANMQQ010000205.1:0-3429 GCA_031370545.1 Gammaproteobacteria bacterium | reverse complement strand
GACGAAATCGCCTGGAAACTAAACACTCGCCCGCGCAAGTCACTCGGATTCAAGTGTCCCGCCGAGTTGTTCATACCTGACGCTTTCGACTTTAAGCAGCATCATGCTGCACTTTTTGCACTTGGGACTTGAAACCGCCCTTCTTTTTTCGATCAGCCGCAGTCAAAAAGTCCGAACAGTACTATCGAAATGTTGGATTCATCGACAAGGTGGCGGCGTTTGATACGCGCTACTCAAAGTCAATTGAGTATTTTGAGAAGGCTAAAGGCATTTATAGCGAGCTGAAAAAGTACGACAAACTAACTAATGTGAACCTCAACATAGGGTTCACATACCATTTCATGGAAAATCCAAAAGCTGCGTGCATGTCGTATGAATAAACAATAAAGAGTCATCTTGAATATAAAACGTTGCACCCTAGCGCGAATCTAGAATTGCCAGAAGGAATGTCAAACTTCGAAGCTTACATGGTGGAAATTATGAAGAAAGAAGGGTGCTAGGGCGCGCATGTCGACATGAACAGTTCTGCTGCCGAGCCATGTAGTTAATGAACAACATGCATAAACCTCCCGGCACCTTGCGGCGCATTCCACCCAGCATCTGGGCATTGGGCTTCGTGAGTTTGCTGATGGATATTTCATCCGAGATGATTCACAGCCTGCTGCCGGTGTTCATGGTCACCGCGTTGGGCACCAGCGTTTGGGTGATCGGTCTGATCGAAGGCGGGGCTGAAGCGACGGCGTTGATCGTCAAAATTTTTTCCGGCGTTTTGAGTGATCGTTGGGGCAAGCGCAAACCGCTGGCAGTTTTAGGTTACGGTTTGGGTGCGATTTCCAAGCCGCTGTTTGCGCTGGCGACGTCGACCGGCTTTGTGTTGACAGCGCGCCTGCTCGATCGCGTTGGCAAAGGTATTCGGGGTGCGCCGCGCGATGCATTGGTCGCCGATCTCGCGCCGCCGGAATTACGAGGTGCCGCGTTTGGACTACGCCAGTCACTGGATACTGTGGGTGCGTTTCTCGGCCCGCTGTTGGCCATCGGGTTGATGTTGCTGTGGGCCAACGATTTCCGTGCGGTGTTTTGGGTGGCGATCATTCCGGCGTTTCTGTCTGTGGCTCTGTTGATGTTTGGCGTCCGCGAGCCCGCGCGACAAACCGGTACAGCACGCACCAATCCGATTAGCAAACAAAACCTCAAGCGCCTGAGCACAGCGTATTGGTGGGTGGTGACGATTGGCGCGGTATTTACGCTGGCTCGCTTCAGTGAAGCCTTTCTGGTGTTGCGCGCGCTGGAGGGCGGCTTGCCCATCGCATACACCCCGCTGGTTCTGATCGCAATGAACGTAATTTATGCGGCGGGCGCCTACCCGTTCGGCAAGCTGTCGGACTCGATGAGCCATTCCAAGTTGCTGGCATGGGGTCTGGTCATGTTGATTGCAGCAGATGCGTTGCTGGCGTGGAGTAATCAGTGGGCCTGGGTGTGGGCGGGCATTTCGCTGTGGGGTTTACACATGGCGATGACGCAAGGGCTGCTTGCTGCGATGGTCGCCGCCACCGCGCCCGCCGACCTGCGCGGCACCGCATTTGGATTTTTTAATTTGATGAGCGGTGTTGCGATGCTGATCGCAAGCGGTCTTGCCGGGGTGTTATGGGATCAGCTGGGCGCAGCGTTTTCATTTTCGGCCGGAGCGGTTTTCAGCCTGATTGCGCTGATGATGATATTGTCGAGACCAGCACGCTGAAGCTCAGGATCACCTACTTGGCGTCGCCCTGCGCGGGCATATCGGCCTCGCGGAATTTATACACCCAGAACTGCCGCTCGCTGTTCAATTCGAGCATGCGTTGACGCGTCATGCGCAACTCACACACGGTTTGTTCAGTGTCGGGTGAGCTGACTCCGGCATAGGCATGATCGTAGTAATTGCAATTGGCTTCGCGGTAGTCACGCCAGGCTTTCTGCGCTTTTTCCAAAATAGCATCGGCGGGCCGCGTGCTGGCACCGGGCAGGTTTTGTAATTTTGCGTTGGCGATTTCCAGCGCTTTCAACAAGCCCTGTCGCATGGTTTCAAGATCGCGCTCAGTGAGCGTCAACGCCTCGGACAAACAGCGATTCACGTCGTCTGCGGTGTCGAATTTGGTACCGCAGGTCAGTTCCTCGGGTTCGGCGGCGGGCGCGGAGGTCGTCAAGGCGGTCATCGCCGCAAGCAATAAAATTCTGAGCGTATTTCGCATGTGCACTTCCTCATCCGGTCAGGCGCTCATCTTAACGCGCGGGTCGCAACGCGCAATACGTTATAATTCGCCGCCTATGATAACTGCGGCAAAAACACCTTTTGAACACCTCGGCGGCGCGGAAGGCGTGCGCGCACTGGTTGAGCGTTTTTATCAACTCATGGACACGTTGCCCGAAGCCGCGCACATCCGCGCGTTGCATCCTGCCGAATTACACGGCTCAACTGACAAGCTTTACAAATTCTTGTCGGGCTGGCTGGGCGGCCCGGCACTGTACGTGCAGGAGTTCGGTCACCCGATGCTGCGCGCGCGGCATTTGCCGTTTCCCATCGAAGCCGCTGACCGTGACGCGTGGTTGCTGTGCATGGCGCGCGCACTGGATGAAGTCAAGCTCGACCCACTTGCGCGCATGCAGCTCGATCAAGCGTTTTTTAAAACGGCCGATCATATGCGCAACCGCGACAAGCTGATGTGAAAATGTGCAGCTCGATGATTCGGTACGCGACTACGTTACGAAATGAATTACTCCTTCTCTCTGCAAGGGGGGAGGTGGGGATGGGGGTGTGCAAGCACACCGCCTTGATTATCACCCCCATCCTAGCCTTCCCCCTTGCAGGGGGAAGGAACTCTCTGTTCAAGCAATCATTTCGAAACTCAACGACAAATCCTAAACAAAAAAAATACTGCATCACCCTTGCTCCTTCCAAGGAGAAAGAACTACTCCGTTGTGCGCCTGACAAGTGAACCCCCTGAAACGCCTCGCCTCACAGACTGCCGTTTACGGCATCAGCTCCATCGTTGGGCGCTTTTTAAATTACCTGCTGGTCCCGCTGTTCACCTATTACTTCACGCCTGCCGAGTATGGCGTGGTGTCGGAGTTCTACGCCTACGCCGGATTCTTCGCAGTGGTGCTGGTGTTTGGTTTCGAGACCGGCTACTTCCGCTTTCGCGATAAAGACGGCACCACGCCCGATGTCGCCTATTCCACGGCATTACGTTTTTTACTCGGTGCGAATTTAGGTTTCTTTCTGCTGTTGCTATTGAGCAGCGACATGCTGGCCACTGCGCTGCAACACGACGGGCATCCCGAATACATCGTGTGGATTGCAGCGATTCTGGCGATGGATGCGATTGGCGCAGTCGCGTTCGCCAAGCTGCGCGCGCAGGAAAAAGCGCTGCGCTTTGCCAGCATCAAGATGAT
>JANMQQ010000313.1:0-9754 GCA_031370545.1 Gammaproteobacteria bacterium | reverse complement strand
TCGCGGCTGACGCCGGTGAAGTCCAGCTGTACGCGGCGCGGTACGGAGGCATTCGGTGCGAGCACTTCCACATCGGCGGTGTCTTGTTGCAGACCGAGCGTGAGTAATTCCTGCCGGGCCGCTTGCCAGGTCGGAGTCTCGCGTCCACCCACCGAGATGATTTCATCACCGGCGCGCATTCCGGCGCGCGCCGCCACCGAGTTTTCATCAACACCGTCGACATAGGGTTTCATGCCCGGCAGGCCGACGTTGAACATCACCCAGTAGGCGAAGATTGCGAACAGGAAATTAAACAGCGGGCCCGCGACTACAATCGCCACCCGCTTGAGCACCGGCTGCCGGTTAAATGCACGATGCAATTCATGTGCTGCGACCGGACCTTCGCGCTCGTCGAGCATCTTGACATATCCGCCCAGCGGGACGGCCGCGATCACGTACTCGGTTTTATCCGCGCCTGCAACCCGCTTCCACAGCGGTGCACCGAAACCCACTGAGAAACGCAGCACTTTGACCCCGCACTTGAGCGCGACCCAATAGTGACCAAACTCATGCACGGTGATGAGCAAACTCAGCACGACGATAAATGCAGCAACTGAAACAAAAAAATTTGTCATGATTATTTCCAATGTCGGGTGCGCGATGCACCACCAGCAGTAACATTTCGGTGCGAACAGCGCACCCTACGCGCGAGCATTCACAAACTGCTCCGCACTCGCCCGTGCCACTTTATCGGCCTGCAACACGTCATCCAAAGTCACCGCTGCGCCGCAGGGCACGCTGTCCATCACCCGCTCGACCACCTGTGCAATCCCAGTGAATGCCAAGCGTCGTTCCAGAAACGCTTGGACAGCAATTTCATTGGCGGCGTTCATTATCGCACCGCTGGTGCCGCCCGCGCGCACGGTTTGATAGGCCAATCGCAAGCACGGAAAGCGCTGCATGTCGGGCGGACTGAAATCCAGCCGCGCCACTGCAAAAATATCAAGACTGGACACCCCTGACTCAATGCGCTCGGGCCAGGCCAGCGCGTGCGCAATCGGCGTACGCATGTCGGGATTGCCCAGCTGCGCCAGCATTGAGCCGTCGCGGTACTCGACCATGGAGTGAATCACGCTTTGTGGATGCAGCACGACCTGAATCTGTTCGGGCGTGGCATTGAACAACCAGCGCGCTTCGATCACTTCGAGTCCCTTGTTCATCATGGTGGCGGAGTCCACCGAGATTTTTTTGCCCATCACCCAATTGGGGTGCGCAATGGCTTGCTCTGGAGTTACGCCCACCAGTTGCTCGACCGGCGTGGTGCGGAACGGACCACCGGAGGCAGTGATTAAAATGCGCCGCACGCCGACGCTTTCCAGCCCGCGGCCAAAGTTGACCGGCATGCACTGGAAGATGGCATTGTGTTCGCTGTCCACCGGCAACAGTTGCGCACCACCGCGCGCCACTTCGTCCATGAAAATCTGGCCCGACATGACCAAGGCTTCTTTGTTGGCGAGCAAGATGCGTTTGCCTGCGCGCGCCGCCGCCAGTGACGAGCGCAACCCGGCGGCGCCCACGATGGCAGCCACTACCACGCGCGCTTCCGACAAGGCGGCCATCTGTTCCAGGCTGTCGGCGCCGGACAATACTTCAGTCGGCACGTGCCGCTCATGCAGCAATTCACGCAAGCGTTGCGCCGCGCCCGCGTCCACCATCACGGCGTAACTTGGGCGATGCTGCGCGCACAACAACGCCATGCGCTCCACTTGGCGATGCGCGCTTAATGCAATGACCTGGTACCGGTCGGGATATCTGGACAACACATCCAGCGTGCTGGTGCCGATGGAACCGGTCGCGCCGAGGACCACCACGCCTTGCGGTATGTCGACCGAGCTCATGCTCCCTCCAACAACCACAGACCCAAGGTGAAAATCGGCGCAGCGGCGGTAAGGCTGTCAATGCGATCCAGTACGCCGCCGTGACCGGGGAGAATGTTGCCGCTGTCTTTCGCGCCTGCCTGGCGCTTGATCAGACTCTCAAACAAATCGCCGACGATCGAGAACATCACGGTGACCAGACACAGGGTGATAAACGCGACCAGCAGCACGCCGCGCAATTCAAACAACGCGCCACACACCGCAGCGTAAATACCGGTGGCGACCAACGCGCCATAGACGCCCTCCCAGGTTTTACCCGGGCTGATCAGCGGCGCGAGTTTATTTTTGCCCCAGGCACGACCAGAAAAATAGGCAGCACTGTCCGCCACTCCGACCAACCCAAACAGGAACAGCACATGCCACGGCCCGTACTGCGGCGTGATGTGCAAATGCACCAACGCCAGCCATGGCGGCACTAGCAGAAATACACCCATTACAAAGCTGGTGATCCGACCGTACTCACGTAGTGGAGGAAGCGCTGCACTGCGCGGCAAGCTGGCTAACACTGCGCACCAGCCGACCGCAGATGCAGCCAGCACGATCAGCAGTACGTCAGTTTCATGCTGGAAAAACCACAGCGGAATGAGTATCGCCACCAGCGCGCCCGGTAACATCGGCATATTTGTATCAAGCTCTGAGCCCATCAGGCGCGACCACTCCCAGGCACCGATAGCAAGAAACGCAGCCAGGACCACGGCGAACCAGGCAGTGGGAAATGAAAAAATTGCGGTGATGATCAGCGCAGCCAATACCGCTGCAGTCAGCAGGCGTTGCTTAAGCACCCCGCGCCTGCTCCACCTGTTCGCCGGTGCGACCGAAGCGACGCTGCCGTTTGGAAAATGACAACAATGCGTCATCGAATGCGGGAGCCAGAAAATCCGGCCATAACGTGTCAGTAAAATACAGTTCGGAGTAAGCAAGTTGCCACAGCAGAAAATTACTCACGCGCTGCTCACCACCGGTGCGAATAAATAAATCCGGCTCGGGCAAATCGCTCATCGACAGATGTTGGTCGAGCAATTCAGAAGTGATGTCAGCGCTTTTTAGTTGCCCGGTCTCGACTTTTTGGGCGACGCTGCGCGCGGCTTGCGCAATGTCCCACCGACCACCGTAGTTGGCGGCGATCACCACGGTGAGCCCGGTGTTGTTGCGCGTAGTGGCTTCCGCTTCGGCGATGCGTTGCTGCAATTTCGGATCAAACGCAGTGCGCTCCCCGATCACGCGCAGACGCACGTTGTTGGAATGCAAGCGCTTGACTTCGCGCTTCAGAGTTTGCAAAAACAACTCCATCAGCAACCCGACTTCCGATGGCGGGCGACGCCAGTTTTCGCTGCTGAACGCGAACAACGTCAGCACTTCAACGCCTTTTTTTGCACACGACTCAACTACCCCGCGCACGGCATCGACACCCGCCTGATGTCCGGCAACACGCGGCAAAAGACGTTTGCGAGCCCAGCGCCCGTTACCGTCCATGATAATGGCGACGTGACGCGGCAAGAGGCTGGGAGTTACTGTCGGAGGTTTAGACATGCTGTGATCATTTACGTTAACTGGTCAAGGGTGCGCAGTGGCTAGAAGGCCGACGTTGAGGGCGTTATGCGGTTACTCAAAAACGGGAGGATTTATACCTCCCTCCAGGAAAAAATCAACAAGGTCGCTCGAACCCGAAAGAACCGTTCGAAAGGGCTTGCCATCCGCGATTTGCCACTCCGCTACATAAAGGCCACCCGTGCTCGAAAATACCCCGCGCAGCAAGCAAGTGTTCGGATCGTAACAATGGGCCGCCATGTATTTTCGACCGTTGGATTCCAAGGGTCGATCACCCCAAGCGTTATACATATTGGTCGTTTCGAGATTGTAGGATTTACCGCCCACGCGCAGCGTGAGTTTAGCAAGATAAGAAAACGGTACGGCACGCGGGTTACCCCCTTCTCCAAACGGCGTGACTCCGTTGACTAAACCCACGGTTTTATCTTTGCAGTAATCCCGTTTTTTTTCGTCCAGAACAACGATCCGTTCCACGAGTCGTACCACAATGTCATCCGATAACCGCAATTCGACGCTTTGCTGTTTTAATTCCTTCGGCGATACCTGTTCGATACTGCGCCCCTGTGGGCAAACGTTTTCCGAGAATGCCGCCGGGCTCAGCGACAGCAGCACGAGCAACAACACTGCATGCGTCTTAAGCATCATGTTACCTCACCACGTAAAGCGTGTGGTCGCCGCTCGCGACGATGCGCTTTCTGACATCCAGCGAAAGAATAATACAGCCCTTTGATGCGTTTCCTGGATCGCTCTGTTTATCGCCGTGGATACGAAAGTCCGTGCGGGTGTGTGCGTTATGTCCAACGGGAGAAAGCGGTAGAGCGAAGGGTCCTACGTCATGACTGTTATACGGCTGGTCGATATGCCATGTCCCTCGCGGTATTGGCCTCTCGTCTTTTATCTGTTCCATATCAGGTTGATTTTTCGCGAAACCTTTACCTGAGTAACCTTTGTCGTATACCAGTACGCCGTTGTGGCGTATTTCTCCAGAACGTTGCGAATATTCCCATGGCACTATCAATCTCCTTATTGTCTGAAGTTAGGGCGCTGCTTGCTATACCCGTGCACCACACCGCAACGAGTGGGCATGCCCATGCCCACCTGCTAAATTTCCATCAATTCCTTTTCTTTGGCCGCGAGCAGCTTGTCAACATCGTGCACGAAACGGTCGGTCAGCTTTTGCACGTCATCCTGTGCGCCACGTTCTTCGTCTTCGGTGATTTTCTTTTCTTTAAACAGATTCTTCAAATGTTGGTTGGCATCGCGGCGCACATTGCGAATCGCGATTTTGGCATCTTCGCCGGTGCCTTTCACCACTTTAGTCAAGTCCCGGCGCCGCTCTTCGGTGAGAGCGGGCACCGGCACGCGGATCAAGTTACCCGCAGTCATCGGATTCAAGCCCAAATTGGCTTCCATGATGGCTTTTTCGATGATTGCGACCATGGGCTTTTCCCAAGGCTGAATGGTCAGGGTACGTGCGTCGGCAACCGCGACATTGGCCACCTGACTCAGCGGCACATCATTGCCGTAGTACGAGACTTTAATGTGGTCCAGCACCGCCGTACTGGCGCGACCGGTGCGCAGTTTGCTCAATTCAACCTTGAGCGCATCGACGCTTTTCAGCATGCGTGTTTCACTGTCTTTTTTAATGTCGATAACGGTCATACCGGTCCTCGCTCGATCAGAGTGCCTTCATCCTCCCCGCGCATGATTCGCATCAGGGCGCCTGCTTTGTGCATGTCAAACACGCGCAACGGCAGGTTATGTTCGCGACACAACGCAAACGCCGCTGCGTCCATCACGGCCAGTTTGCGGTCCAGCGCTTCGTCGAATGTCAAGCGCGTGTAACGCGTGGCGGTTTTGTCTTTCATCGGGTCGGCGCTATATACGCCGTCGACCTTGGTAGCCTTCAAAACCAGCTGGGCGCCGATTTCCACACCACGCAAACTCGCAGCAGTATCGGTAGTGAAAAACGGATTCCCGGTACCGGCCGCAAATATCACGATGCGGCCCTTTTCCAGATGGCGAATCGCGCGACGCCGCACGTAATCTTCGCAAACCTGATTGATGTGCAGCGCCGACATCACGCGGACCAGCAAGCCGTGGCGTTCCAGCGCATCTTGCAACGACAGCGAATTCATCACCGTTGCCAGCATGCCCATGTAATCAGCCGTCGCGCGGTCCATGCCTTTGGCCGACAGACTGACGCCGCGAAAAATATTGCCGCCACCGATCACCAGGCCCATCTGCACGCCCGCTTTGGCAACTTCAGCCACGTCGGCGGCGATGCCCGCGATGACTTTCGGATCAATCCCGAATTCGCCGCCGCCCATCAGGGCTTCGCCGCTGAGTTTGAGCAGAATGCGCTTGTAAACCAGTTTGTCGGCGGCGGGCATTAGCTCCCCCGCACTTGCGCCATGACTTCTTCGGCGAAGTTACCGGTTTTTTTCTCGATGCCTTCACCCACTTCAAAACGCTGGAAACGGGTCACCGTCGCCTTGCTGTTTTGCAGCAGTTTTTCCACGGCGGTGTCGGGGTCCTTAATGAAAGGCTGGCCGAGCAGCGTGACTTCTTTCAAGTATTTCTTCACGCGACCCAACACCATCTTCTCGACGATGTCGGCGGGCTTGCCGCTCTCGGCAGCTTGCGCGGTGAAGATTTCTTTTTCTTTGGCGATCACGTCAGCCGGGACTTCGCTTTCGTTCACACACACCGGCTTGGCTGCGGCCACGTGCATCGCGATGTCTTTGGCCAGCTCCGGCGTGCCGCCTTGCATTTCGACCAGCACGCCGATGCGGGAACCGTGCAAATAATTCGCGACGCGACCGGCAGCGGATTCCATCACGACAAAGCGGCGCACGCCGATGTTTTCGCCAATCTTGGCAATCAGCGCCTTGCGCACGTCGTCGACGCTACCGGCCTCCGCATCGCCCAAACGCAGCTTGGCCAGCTCGTCGATATTCGCGGGCTTGCTTGCCAGCACGCGGCGGGTGACGGCTTTTGCGAAGTCGATAAAGGCAGGTTCTTTGGCGACGAAATCGGTTTCGCAGTTGACTTCCAGCATCGCGGCGCAACGGCCGTCGGCGCTGGACTCTACAATAATCAAACCTTCCGCTGCGGTGCGACCGGATTTTTTGTCGGCCTTGGCCAGGCCGGATTTCCGCAGGATTTCTACAGCGGCATCAAGATCGCCGTTGGCCTCACCGAGGGCTTTTTTACATTCCATCATGCCCGAGCCGGTACGCTCGCGCAGCTCTTTCACCATTGCGGCAGAAATAGTCATGACCTGTGTCCTCACGTTGCGGCGGCGGGCAGACGCCTGGACTGCCCGCAAAGAATTCAAAAGACAAACCAGCAGCCTGCTCTTCGAGTATGAAGCACCCCTTTCCCCTTGCAGTGGGAAGGAACTCTCCGTCGAGCATCCTGACATTACTTGGCAGCGGGCTCGCTCGCCGCAACTTCTGGCGCAGCGTCAGCAGCCTTTTTCGGCGCAATTTTTTTCACGCCTTTTTTAGCTACGCGCTTGACGCCATCGCCTTCCGCCGGTGCACCGCCTTCGCCGACTTCAACAAAGTCGTCTTCCGACATGCCGAGCTGAGCGGAGGTACGTCCGTTCAAAATGGCTTCAGCGATATTGCGCGCGTACAACTGAATGGCGCGAATTGCGTCGTCGTTGCCGGGGATCACGTAGTCGATGCCTTCGGGCTTGCTGTTGGTGTCGACGATGCCGATCAACGGAATGCCCAGCTTGCGTGCTTCAGTGATGGCAATGTCTTCATGACCCACGTCGATCACGAAGATCGCGGCAGGCAATGCTGCCATATTCTTGATGCCGCCCAGGCTGCGATCCAGCTTCTGCATTTCACGCGTCAACATCAGCGCTTCTTTCTTGCCCAGACGCAGCAGGGTGCCGTCGTCGCGCATCGCTTCGAGTTCTTTCAAGCGCGCAATCGACAGCTTGACGGTGCGGAAATTGGTGAGCATGCCGCCCAGCCAGCGGTGATTCACGAACGGCATGCCGCAACGAGTCGCTTCGGCCTGCACCGCATCACGCGCCGCGTGCTTGGTGCCGACAAACATGACGGTGCCACGTTGCGCCGCAACGCCGCCGACGAAATTCAACGCATCGTTGAACATCGACAGGGTTTTTTCCAGATTGATAATATGAATTTTATTGCGGTCTCCGTAGATGAACGGAGCCATTTTCGGGTTCCAGAAGCGGGTTTGATGGCCGAAGTGGCAACCGGCTTCCAGCATTTCACGCATAGTTACAGCAGACATTAAAAGTACTCCTGGTTGGGTTAGGCCTCCCTGCATCCCAACGACCCACTCGCTTTAAAAATTATTAAAGTGAGCACCCGGGCCGCTGTGACGATACAGGTGTGAAGTTGTAAACCACGTACGGAACCAGTATTTTACTGGCCGACGCGGATTCCACAAAATCCAGGAAAAGATTTCCCGAATCCGGGCGCGCTTTATAACATACAAAGCGGCATACCGACAAACCTGCAACCGCAGGACCACGATCCATTCCGAGCAGGCCATGTCCGTCACTTTGAAAACCCCTGAAGAAATCGAAAAAATGCGTGTCGCCGGTCGGCTCGCAGCTGAGGTGTTGGTGATGATCGCGCCGCAGGTGCAGGCCGGTGTGAGCACCGATGAACTCGACCGCATCTGCCATGACTACATTGTCAACACCCAGCACGCGATTCCCGCGCCGCTCAATTATCACGGCTTTCCAAAATCCATCTGCACCTCGGTGAACCACGTGGTGTGTCATGGTATTCCCGGCGATAAACGCCTGAAAGAAGGCGACATCATCAATATTGACGTGACCGTGATAAAAGACGAATTTCACGGCGACACCAGCATGATGCTGTTCGTCGGCAAACCGTCGGTGAGTGCCAAGCGGGTATGCGATATCAGCCGCGAGTGCATGTACATCGGCATCCGCAACGTGCGCCCCGGCGCCCGCCTGGGCGACATCGGCCACGCCATTCAACGCCATGCCGAAAGCAACAATTGCTCGGTGGTACGCGAGTACTGCGGGCACGGCATCGGTCGCAAATTTCACGACGAACCGCAAATCCTGCACTATGGTACGCCCGGCACCGGCATGATTCTCGAAGCCGGTATGACCTTCACCATCGAACCCATGATCAACGTCGGCAAGCGCCAAGTGAAACTACTCCCCGACGGCTGGACCGTTGTCACTAAAGACCACAGCTTGTCGGCCCAGTGGGAACACACCGTGCTGGTCACCGAAACCGGGTACGAGGTGTTAACGCGGCGACCGGATGAGGAAATTTGATTCTCGTGAGGCTAGCCGGTCTCTAAATAGCATGCCCTGGCACTTATTGACCGCAACTCATTCCCCGCCATTGCAAATGCAACATTCGTAGGGTGGGCACCGCCCACCCTACTCAGCTTCGGCCTGCGCTTTTAAACGTGCATGGGCGAGTGCTTCATCCAGCGTTGTGGTCATGACCAACTTTCCTGGGATTTCTTCGAGTCCCGCGCGCTGCATCAATTCGGCGGGTTGGGTTTGCACTGCAGCGAGCACGACGAAGACATCACGCTGGTGTAAATGTTTTATGGCGGTTTCCAGCGCCGTCAGGCCGGTCATGTCCATGGTCGGCACGCCGCCTAAATGCAACACGACGACGTCGACATTTTTGTCGGTGCGTAGCAAGGTGCTCATGGCTTTTTCCGCCGCGCCAAAAAACAGCGGCCCGGCAATTTCGTACAGACGCACGTTTTTCGGTAACGGTTCTTTGATGACCGGGTGACTCGCGTCGATCAGGCGCGTCTGCGAAATTTCGGCCATATTCCGCATGAACAGCATTGCGGCCAGCAGCACTCCGGCGGTCACGGCAATGGTCATGTCGAAAATCACCGTGAGGGTAAAACAGGTCAGCAACACAATAATGTCAGAACGTGGCGCGACACGCAGGATGTGCACGAAGTGCCGCGCTTCGCTCATGTTCCACGCGGTGATCAACAGCAACGCAGCCAGTGCTGCCATCGGCACGCGATTCAACACCGAAGCAAGACTCACGACGGCAACCAGCACGACACCTGCGTGGATGATCGACGCCAGTGGCGACCTGGCACCGGTGCGGATATTGGTCGCGGTACGCGCAATCGCGCCGGTGGCGGCAATGCCGCCGAAAAACGGCACGACAATGTTGCCGATACCTTGCCCGATCAATTCCGAATTGGGGTCATGTTTGGTTCCGGCCATGCCGTCTGCAACCACCGCGCACAGCAGTGATTCAATCGCGCCGAGTAGC
>JANMQQ010000274.1:0-11269 GCA_031370545.1 Gammaproteobacteria bacterium | reverse complement strand
GACGGGGCATTGAGCAGCGTGGCACAACGGCTTTTGAGTTGTTTCTCGATCACGTTCCAGCGTGGATAATTCAAGGCGCCGGTCGTGACATTTTCAGTAACAAAGCGTTGCACCGCTGCGGCGCTGCGTGTTGGCCACGGCGCCACGGCAGCATGATTGAGGTAAATCAAATCGGCGCGGAGCGGAAATTCAGATGCGATGGAGTTCATGGCCAACATGGTAACTCGCCCCATGAAAATTTCCGACTGCGCCGCTGCGATTTACGTCGGAGAAAGTTTCTGTTGACGCATGTGTTCAGTCGCTTTATAAATGTATTCGTAATACATGTTAAAGGTGCAGTAAGTATTTGGTGGTTATTTATACGCGGGACAAAAATCTTAACGTCGTTCAAACAAGGAGAAATACCGATGACGCAGTCGCTCTATGAAACCCTGGGTGGTGAAGCCGCAGTTAACGCCGCCGTGGATATTTTTTATCGCAAAGTCCTGGTCGACCAACGCATCAATCGCTTTTTCGAAAGTGTGGACATGGATAAGCAAGTGAACAAGCAAAAAGCGTTTTTGACCATGGTGTTCGGTGGACCGAATAACTACACCGGCAAGGATATGCGCACCGGGCACGCGCATTTGGTGAAGATGGGTTTGAACGATTCACATGTCGACGCGGTGATTGAAAATCTCGGTAGCACCTTGAAAGAGCTCGGCGTTAACGATGCTGAAATTGCCAAGGTGGCTGCCATCGCCAACAGCGTACGCAACGACGTACTAAGCCGCTAAACCGCGTTGCCCGGAGTACATCATGCCGAGGTTGACATTTGCAGCGCAGGTTTATGAGTCGCGTGAGAACGAGTCGGTTCTGGAATGTTTAACGCGGCAGGGCGTCACGGTGCCGCATTCCTGCAAGAGTGGTGTTTGTCAGTCGTGCATGATGCGGGCGGTGCGAGGTGCGCCGCCCGCAGAAGCGCAAAAGGGTTTAAGGGAATCGCAACAGGAGCAGGGATATTTTCTGGCGTGCAGTTGCGTGCCTCAGGTTGACATGGAAGTGACGCTCGATGCGCCCGAGCTATTTCTGGTTCCGGCCACCGTGCAGTCGCTGGTCAGCTTGAGTAGTAAAATTGCACGCTTGCGGCTGCATGCAACGCAGCCCATCGAGTATCGCCCCGGCCAGTTTGTGAACGTGCGCCGTGACGATGGTTTGATCCGCAGCTATTCGCTCGCCAGTGTTCCGCAGCAAGACAATTATCTTGAATTGCATGTGCAGCGTAGTCCGCAGGGGCAGATGAGCGGCTGGATTCACGACCAGCTTAAAGAAGGTGATACGGTGCAGGTGAGCACACCACGTGGTGAGTGTTACTACCGTCCCGATGCACTTGACCAACCTTTGCTGTTTGTCGGTACCGGCTCGGGGCTGGCTCCGCTGTACGGAGTGATTCGTGATGCCTTGCGCCTTGGGCATAGCGGCCCGCTGTGGCTGTTTCATGGCAGCCGCAAGCGCGAAGGTCTTTACCTGGTGAATGAATTACGCGAGCTTGCCAACACGCACAACAATTTCAATTACGTGCCGTGCGTGTCCGGAGAGTCTGGTGTTGACGGTTATGTTTCCGCACGCGCCGATGCTGCGGCCTTGCAGCAGCATCCTGATTTGAAGCGCTGGCGGGTGTTTCTGTGCGGCCATCCCGATATGGTCAAGACCGCGAAGCGCAGCGTTTATCTCGCTGGTGCCGCGTTGCGTGATATTCAAGCGGACGCGTTTTTGTCCGCGCACTAATTTAAAACCGCCGCCCGCTCGCGATCCCTGATTTGGTGCAAATAGTCCGCACAGATCGACAATGATGAGCGGGCACTGCATCGAATATTCCTGAATTTCCGCTGTTTTTGCGCAAAGTCGCCCGGCTGGCACGCGCCATGTAGTAGCCATGGACATGAGCAGCAACCTGCGTACCGTGACCATGAAATCAAACCGCGACAATGAACGGCGCAAAGTGGCGCTGGTTAACGAATCGGTTGAGCGTGCGCAGTCACTCGAGCTGGCTTTGGTTGAGGCTGGCTATCAGGTCGTGGCCAGGTTGCGTGGCGTGCGCAATCTGGTCGAACAAATTCATGCGATCCAACCTGACGTTATCATTATTGACATGCACCAGCCGGATCACGATTTACTCGATGATTTGCGCATTATTGACCAGGATCGCCCGCGACCGATTTTAGTGTTTGCACAACATAGCGACGAGCACACGATTCGCCAGGCGATGCGCATCGGCGTGAGTTCGTTCGTGGTGGACGGCTGGAGTAGCACGCGCGTTAAATCGCTGGTTGAAGTAGCGGTGGCGCGTTTTGAAGAAAATCAGGCGCTGCGTACTGCGCTGGATCAGGCCAAGACTACGCTGGCAGAACGCAAAGTGATCGAACGAGCCAAGGGCATACTCATGCTGCGGCGCAAATGCGATGAACAACAGGCCTACGGATTGTTGCGCAAGATGGCGATGGATCGTAACGAGAAAATTATCGAGGTCGCGCACCATGTGATTGGTGCAGCGGAGTTACTGGGTTAACTAAAACTAACGCGTGCGGCCCAATGGTGGGTTGCACGCTTGCACAGCGCGCCAACGGCGGTGCGTATGTGCGGACAACGGCGTCCATTTCAGCAGAGTTTTTTCTGCGGGAATGGCGCCGTTTTTTTTTTGGAAACATAACAGGAGAGTTACAGCATGACTGACCACGATGACCAACATAAATCAACCCCGAACCTTGCCAATCCCACACGTCGCAAGCTCATCAAAGTCGGTGCTGCGCTGGGCGGCCTGGCAGCGTTAGGCCTGACGCCGGGCTTGCGCAATGCGGCATGGGCAGCGGGCTCCGACGCTCCGGAAAAAACTGATTTGAAAATTGGCTTCATTCCACTCACCGATTGCGCCAGTGTAGTGATGGCTGGGGAGCTGGGTCTTTACAAAAAGCACGGCCTGAACGTTGCCGTGACCAAGGAGGCCAGTTGGGCCGGAGTGCGCGACAAACTGATCAACGGTGAACTCGATGCAGCCCATGTGCTTTATGGCCTGGTTTATGGCGTGCATATGGGTATCGGTGGGTCGCAAAAAGACATGGCGGTGTTGATGAGCCTGAACAACAACGGTCAGGCCATCACGCTGTCGAACCAGCTCAAGGCCAAGGGTGTGACCGATGGCGCATCACTGAAAAAGCTGATCGACAGCGACAAGCGTGATTACACTTTCGCGCATACCTTTCCGACCGGTACGCACGCGATGTGGATTTACTACTGGTTGGCACAGCACGGGATTAATCCGTTTGCTGATGTCAAGACCATCACCGTTCCGCCGCCGCAAATGGTGGCCAACATGCGGGTGGGCAATATGGACGGCTACTGCGTGGGTGAACCGTGGAACGCACGTGCAATTGCCGATGGCATCGGCTTCACCGCGACGACCACGCAAGACATTTGGAAAGATCATCCCGAAAAAGTTTTGGGCACCACCTTGGAGTTCACGCAGAAAAATCCCAACACCACGCGCGCAATAGTGATGGCGGTGCTGGAGGCCGCGAAGTATATCGACACCACTGCAAATCGTCCTGGCGTTGCAAAGATTATCGCCAGCAAGTCGTACGTGAACGCACCCGAAGAGGTCATCGAAGGGCGGTTCCTGGGTGACTATGACAATGGAAATGGCAAGACCTGGAAAGATCCAAACTTCATGAAGTTCTACAACGACGGCGCGGTGAACTTCCCGTACTACTCGGACGGCATGTGGTTTCTGACTCAGCACAAGCGTTGGGGCGTGGTGAAAGAGCACCCGGATTACTTGGCGGTGGCGAAGAAGGTCAACCAGGTTGAGCCGTACAAACAGGCGGCCTCGCAACTAAAAATTTCGGTGCCGGGTGATGCGTTGCGCAGCACGACATTTTTTGATGGTGTGGTGTGGGACGGTAAGAACCCCAAAGCTTATGCCGACAGTTTCAAGATAAAAGCTTAAGGGGGCTGAGCATGAGCGTTTTAAAAATGCACGTGCGCAGCACTGAAGCATCCGAGGTGGTGGTGATTTCACCGCCACCCCCGGTGCCGCATCTGGTGCCGAAGGTCGATCCGGCAGCGGCGCAAAACCGGCGGGCTAAAACCAATCGCGATGCGTTGCTGCGTCATGTTTTGCCGCCGATTTTGGGGTTGATTGCGTTTCTTGCCTTGTGGGCGTTCGTTGCACAAGTCAGTCCCAACCTTCCCGGTCCTGCCAAGACCTGGCACTCGGCGGTGCAATTATTCGCCGATCCGTTTTACGACCATGGACCCAACGACAAAGGTATCGGCTGGAACATCCTTGGTTCGCTAAAACGGGTCGGGTTGGGTTTCGGCATGGCGGCGTTGGCGGGCATTCCGTTGGGCTTCATGATCGGTCGGTTTGCGTTCTTAAGCCGCATGACTGCGCCGATTGTGAGCCTATTGCGGCCGGTGTCGCCGCTGGCCTGGTTGCCTATCGGATTGCTGGTTTTTAAGGAGTCGCAGCCCGCCGCCATCTGGGTGATTTTCATTTCGTCGATCTGGCCGATGATCATCAACACCGCCGTCGGCGTCAGCAAGGTGCCGCAGGATTACATGAACGTGGCGCGCGTGCTGAATCTGTCGGAATGGAAAATCTTCACGCGCATTTTGTTCCCGGCGGTGCTGCCGTACATGATGACCGGCATCCGGTTGTCGATTGGCGTGGCATGGTTGGTGATCGTTGCGGCTGAGATGCTTACCGGCGGCGTCGGGCTGGGGTTTTGGGTGTGGGACGAATGGAACAACCTGAACGTGGAACACATCATCGTGGCGATTTTCGTTGTCGGCATTGTCGGTTTATTGTTGGAGCAATTACTGCTGCTGGCGGCAAAACGGTTCGAGTATTGACTTTAATATATCGAACTGAAAAAACATACTTTCACCTCCCCTGGAAGGGGGAGGGTAGGGTGAGGGTCGTTCATAATATTTACCCCCATCCCACCTTCCCCCTAACAGGCGGAAGGTGAAAAAATTAGCCAATTTAAAAGTTGAGGCCGGTCATGGAAAAATTCGTACAGATAGAAAATGTCAAGATGACGTTCGAAACCAAACGTGGTGAGTTCGTCGCGCTGCGCGATGTGCATTTGAACATCAAGCAAGGTGAGTTCGTGTCCATCATCGGGCATTCCGGGTGTGGCAAATCGACACTGTTGAATTTGATTGCCGGGCTCACGCTACCCACTGAAGGCGTGTTGCTGTGCGCCGGGCGCGAAATTGCCGGACCCGGCCCAGATCGCGCCGTGGTGTTTCAAAATCACTCGCTGCTGCCGTGGCTCACTTGTCTTGGCAACGTGTATCTGGCGGTGGAGCGCGTGTTCAGTCGCACCGAGTCGCGAGCGCAAATGAAACAGCGCGCCGAGGATGCGCTGGAACTCGTTGGGCTCACCCATGCGATCCACAAACACCCGCACGAAATTTCCGGCGGCATGAAGCAGCGTGTGGGTATCGCACGTGCCTTGTCGATGCAACCCAAAGTCTTGTTGCTCGACGAACCGTTCGGCGCACTCGACGCGCTCACACGTGCGCATTTGCAAGACGAGTTGTTACGCATCATCGCCAACCTGAACGCGACGGCGGTGATGGTGACGCATGATGTGGACGAAGCCGTGTTGCTGTCCGACCGCATCGTCATGATGACCAATGGACCCTCGGCAACCATCGGTGAAATTCTTGAGGTAAATCTGCCGCGTCCACGCAATCGTCTCGACCTGGTGGAGGATGCACGTTATGTCCATGCCCGCGCTGAGTTGTTGAAATTTCTTTATCAGCGTCACAAGCACGCCGCGTAGCGTGCGCTACGCGCACGGTGCTCTTTACCTAGAAACGGCAGTCGACCGCTGCAAGGCACAAGCAAGTGCGCACAGGTATTGATATTTTTGGCCAATGCATACTTCACCCGGAAGTGGAGGCCCGCTACGGCCTGAGCAGCACGCCCCGTTGTGCGCATGGCTGCGTTGCAACTCGTCCTACCTCGCGCAAAACCAGCGCGATAGGAATCATCGGAATAGCCCGCTATTCCTCGCTCGTTGCGCCTTGCCCTGTACTCAACGTGCCGCACTGCTCAGGCCGTTCAACTGCCGTTTCTAGGTTTACGTGCACCAATGCGGCGCGAATGGAGACTATTAGCGTTCAATTTGGCGCAGCAGCGCTGTGCGCGCAAAAAACCATCAGAGTGCTTTGCTGCTGATTTTCTCGGCATTTTCTGCTTTTTTCCGATGCTGGCACATCGCTTGCTGACGGGCCTGTAACGCGGCGCATTGGTGCGCGCGGATCCAGGAGAGCACTGCAAATGAATTTTCGCGAGTTCAAACAAGCCGGTCATTGGCCCACCTTGCTGGCAGCGTTTTTGTATTTCGACATCAGCTTCATGGTGTGGGTGGTGCTTGGGCCGCTGGCCCTGTACATCACGCAGGAGCTGCACATCCCGGTTGAGGAAAAATTCACACTGGTTGCCATTCCCATTTTATCCGGTGCCGTGTTGCGCATTTTTATGGGCACGCTGGCGGATCATTGGGGGCCGAAACGTGCCGGGCAATTCGGTCAGCTGGTGGTAACCGCTGCGCTGGCCTACGTGTGGTTGTTCGGCCTGCATTCCAAATTCGCGGTGGAAATATTCGGCGTGTTTCTGGGCATGGGCGGGGCGAGCTTTTCGGTGGCGTTGCCGCAAGCGAGCCGCTGGTATCCGCCGAAATATCAGGGCATGGTGCTGGGTATCGCGGGTGCGGGCAACATGGGCGTTGTTCTTGACTCTTTATTTGTGCCGTGGCTGGCGGAGCATTTTGGCTGGCAGACGGTGTTCGGTTTTCTGTTGATTCCGGTGCTCATCGTGTTCGTGCTGTATTCATGGATGGCCAAGGATGCGCCGGATCGTCCCGCGCCGGTGACCTGGGCGAATTATCGCGTCGTATTCAAAGATGTCGATACCTGGTGGTTCATGTTTTTTTACTCGATCACCTTCGGTGGCTTCGTCGGCTTGGGCACCGCGCTGCCGTTGTACTTCAATACCTGGTATCACGTGTCGGGCGTCGCGGCGGGATTGATGGTTGCCATCGTGGTATTTGCCGGGTCCATGTTCCGGCCGATTGGCGGAATGGTTGCTGATCGCATCGGTGGTATCCGGGCTTTACAAATATTATTCACTATCGTGTCGTTGAGCTATCTGACCATCTCGTTCCTTCCGGAAGGACCAGCGCCGACCGCAGATGTCGTGAGTGCCGCCAAAGTCGCGGGTTGGGATTTGCTGACCATGCCCGGCGTCGCCTGGGTTGCCGTGCTGGTATTTTTCATCGGCGCAATGGCGCTGGGGATGGGCAACGGCTCGGTGTTCCAACTCGTGCCGCTACGCTTTCGCAAGGAAATGGGCGTGATGAGCGGCCTGGTCGGTGCGGCCGGAGGCTTGGGTGGATTCGTGCTTGCCAAAACGCTTGGCTGGTCTAAAGCTCTGTCCGGTGATTTCGCGTTCGGCTTCTGGATCTTCAGCGCATTGGCATTGGTTGGATTACTCGGGATGGTGCGCGTTAAAAAGCGCTGGCGCACGACGTGGGGCGCAGTGTCAGGGGCGCGGGTGTAGACACGTGCAGGCGGGTTACGCTTCGCTAACTCGCTCAATCGCACTACACTGCGCCCATGACCCACAACCCCCTGCAAACCCGCATCGGTTTTTTCACCGCCACCGGCAAACGCGAGTGCAACGAAGATTACGTCGCGGTCTACGAGCCGCACGATCACCGCGTGGCGACGCAAGGGATTGCCGCCGTGATTGCCGACGGTGTGGGCGGGCACGACGGTGGACGGGTCGCCGCCGAGCTTTCGGTGCGCGGGTTTCTCGACGCGTATTTCAGCCTGCCGGAAACCCTGGGCGTGGAGCACTCGGCGGCGCGTGCGTTGTCCAGCATCAATCGCTGGATCGTTACGCAAGGTCGTAACGACCCGGCACTCAAAGCGATGGCCGCTACCTTCAGCGCGCTGATTTTGCGTGGTCGTCAGGCGCATGTGCTGCACGTGGGCGACACGCGCGTGTATCGCCTGCGCGACCGCCAACTGGATTGCCTGACGCAGGACCACACCCATCAACATCCGAATCTGAATCACGTGCTGTACCGCGCCGTGGGACTGGAAGACAACATCCGCGCCGACTATCAGGTGCACGCGCTGGAAGTTCACGACCGCTACGTGTTGTGCTGCGACGGTGTGTACGAAGCGCTGCCGCGCCGCGAGTTTCTGGAGTTACTGACGCGGCGCAGCGACCCGCAGGAAGATGCGCAGCGCCTGGTGCAGGCGGCGCTGGACGCGGGCAGTAACGACAACGCCACGGCGCTGGTTGTTGACATTATTGGTTTGCCGGATTCGGATCAGGGCGATCTGGAACGCGTGATCGAAGCGTTGCCGTTGCTGGAACCGCCCAAAGTTGGCGACCACGTCGATGCGTTCGAGATGCTCGAAGAAATTTTCAACGGCCGCTACAGCCGCCTGCTCAAAGCGCGCGACATGCGCGACGAACGCATTGTCGCGCTTAAATTTCCGCAGCCGCGCGTCGCGGACGACGCCGTATATCGGCGTGCGTTCGTGCGCGAAGCGTGGATTGCGGCGCGCGTGCACAGCCCGTTTGTGGTGCAGTTGCTGGAGTTACCGCCCGGTCGGCAAACCCGTTTGTATTCGGTGCTGCCGTATTATGCGGGCATGACGTTGGAGCAGCGCATCGTCACTGGCGCAAAAATTCGCCTGACCGAGGGCGTGGAGCTTGGCATTAAATTATGCAAGGCGGTCGGCGCATTGAATCGCCTGCGTATCGTGCACCGCGACATCAAACCCGACAACGTCATGCTCGAAACCAACGGCGGTGTAAAACTGCTGGATTTAGGCGTCGCGCGCCTCCCCAGCATGCACGAAGCGCCAGATGAAGACATTCCCGGCACGCCCAGCTACATGGCGCCGGAACAGTTCACTGGCGAACGCGGTGACGAACGCAGCGACGTCTTTGCGCTGGGCGTCACGCTGTACCGCCTGTTCAGCGGCGGGCAGTATCCGTATGGCGAAGTTGAGCCGTTCTCCACACCGCGCTTCAACAAACGTACGCCACTTGCGTCGTATCGTCCCGACTTGCCCGCCTGGCTGGACCACGCGGTAATGAAAGCGGTGCACGCCGACAAAGCGCAACGCCACTCTGACACGATGGAGCTCGCCTTCGAACTGGAAAACGGTTTGGCACGCGGGGGCGGACATGCGCCGCTGGTCAAGCGTGCCTTGCTCGAACGCAATCCGGTTTTATTCTGGCAATTAATTTCCATCGTGTTGCTAATCGCACTGACGATCGCACTCGCGACCAAGTAGGGTGGGAATGCCACGGCGCGTATTGCTCGCGCCGTGGCCGCTAGTGTAGTGCTTGGTAAATAATGGAACATAAAACGGCGTCTTTTGCCGCAGGACTGCGTTGCAACTCCTCGCCATAGCTACGGCTATGTCTCGTCGTTGCGCCTTGCCCTGCACCAAAATCCATCCGTTTTATCAGTTCCATTATTTACCAAGCACTACACTAGCCTAACCCGGTGCTGCACCCGAGGAATCGTGCCGATGATGAACCTTCAGCAAATTTGGGATTTGACTAAATCCTCGGTCAACGCGTGGATGGATGACTTTGCGCCCAGCATGGGCGCAGCGATTTCTTACTACACGCTTTTTTCGCTCGCGCCGATGTTGATCATCTCCATCGCGGTGGCGGGGTTTTTCTTCGGCGCAGAAGCTGCGCGCGGCGAGATATTCGGACAACTGCAGGGTCTGGTGGGAGAAGAAGGTGCGGCCGCCATTCAAGGCTTGCTGAAGAGCGCGAATGATCCCACTGACGGAGTCATCGCAACGCTACTGGGCGTGGTCGCATTGGTGGTCGGCTCAACTACGGTGTTCGCCGAGCTACAGAGTGACCTGGACCGGATCTGGCGCTCACCCGCAGTGCAGGGCGGGCACGGGCTTTGGTTTCTAATTCGTACCCGCCTGCTTTCTTTTGGCATGGTCCTGGGCATGGGTTTCATAATTTTGGTGTCGTTGATTATGAGTGCCGTACTCGCGGCGCTGGGGAAATGGTGGGGTGGATACTTTGGTGGTTGGGAAACGTTGTTACAGATTTTTAATTTCTTGTTCAGCTTTACATTAATCACCGCGAGTTTTGCAGCGATCTACAAGTTCATGCCGCGAGTTAAAATCGCATGGCGTGATGTATGGATCGGCGCGTTTGTCACCGCGCTGTTATTTAGCATCGGCAAATTTTTAATCGGTTTGTACATCGGCAAAACCGGCGTGGCATCCAGCTTCGGTGCCGCCGGATCGTTCGTGGTGGTGATGGTGTGGGTGTATTTTTCCGCGCAGATTTTTTTGCTGGGAGCGGAATTCACCTGGGTCTATGCGCACCGGCATGGGTCAAAGTCAACACTCGGCTCCGGGGCCGCGCAGCCCTCGCTAGCGAGCCACGTTCCGCCCGCGCCCAACCGCCGCAGGGTGGGCGATGTCCACCCCACCGCCCAGGGATTTCCGTAGGGTGGGCACCGCCCACCTCTCATATCGCTTTGCTCTATCTATCCGACATCAAACGAACCTCATTAATCAACTAGCCTGAATTCGTAGTCCACTTCGTGCACCGTTTGTGAACTCACATTATGGAGCACAGCTGCACCAAATCAGACTTTGCTTGGCCTCATACGCGCCCGAATGGTGCGATGGCGACGTGCAAACGTCAGTCCTGACGTGCATTTTTAAGCGTAAAAGCCCAATGAAACAGCGCGCTAACGCGTGCATGCGGCACATGGCAACGACGTGTTATAGAAATGGCATCGACGAGGTTTAAGGAGTCTGCTGCATGAAAGAACGTTTGGTCCTGATTGGCAACGGCATGGCCGGTGTGCGGCATAGTTTAGTAGTTTAGAGTAGTTTAGGGTCAAGGTAGTTTAGGGTCAGGCTTGTGTTGTTGCATTACCTATTGGTGTCTGACCCCAATAGCACTCGCAGAAACGCCATGCAGCAGCGGACAGACCAGCGCCCAGCGTGCGCGATATTGATAATTTTGAGAACGTGGCATGGCGATGACCTCGTGGCGGTGGTTGAGCGGGGAAAACAGGTTGGATTGCCGTTACGCTAACCGAGGAATATGACAAACGTTTGACCCAATTACCTTGGGGGCACTTCTATTAATTGTGATTTCGTCGTTCACGAGAAAGCGGGAGCCCCGTCAAATCAAGCG
>JANMQQ010000203.1:0-5667 GCA_031370545.1 Gammaproteobacteria bacterium | reverse complement strand
CGCTGACGAGCGCGGCACCGTGATCCACAATGCGGATTTGTCGGCACGCCGTGCGCAGCAAGTGGCAACGCTGCTGGCCTCATTGGGAGTACCGGCGGCGCAAATGAGCGTGGCGAGCTTCGGTGCGACCGTGCCGGTGGGTGATCCGCACCGTTGGGATGAAAATCGCCGCGTGGAGTTGTTGTACGCAGACGACTACGTGGTGAGCGTACGTTAACCGGAGCACCAACCAGGTTGCCTCACCGGCAGCCTGGTTTTTGCCTGCTAAACTTTACTCACGGTGTGTCGACACAGATTTTGCAGTGGTGCGTCTAATTCCCGCGTGGTTTTCCGGCATGGCAGACCCAGAAGACACAACGACAAACGATTCTTACGCGCAGTGGCGACGCATATTCTGGCTGATGCTGGTGCTGCTGTGCGCGGTCAGCGGTCTGCTGGTGTGGAACGCTCATGACCGGAATACCAGCGCGCAGGCATTGCAGTCGAGCATGGTGCAGGGCGGGGTCACGGGCGCGGCACACGAAATCACCTTGCATGTGCAGGCGCTACGCACAGCAGTACGTCTGTTTGCCGAAAAGGAGCAGGTGTTGTTGAAGCGCCTCGCCGCCGATCCGAACAACGTTGATATCTACGAACAGCTCCTTAAACACATCAAAGTGTATTTCAACGACGGCTTTGCGGTGACGCTGGCCGATGATCATGGCGATCCGGTGGTTGCAGATTTTGACGGGTTCGTCGGGCAGTTATGTCAGGCGGATTTGCGTGCTTTCACGCAGAGCGCGTTCGTTATCCCCGACATTTACATTCATCCCAATGCCATTGGTTATCACTTCGACATCATGGCATCGGTGGATCTGGGTGGGCGCAAACCGCACATTTTTTTCATCAGCTTTTATCCGCGCATGATCGCTTCGATTTTGAGTCGTTATCAGTTGATCGGGCATCAACTGCTGTTACTGGACCGTGAAGTCAACGGCCTGATCGAAGTTGATATTCAAGGCTCGCGCGACACCATGAGTCGTGACTATTTCATCACCGACGCCGAGCGTGAACGCATGTTGTTCAGCGTACCGGTCGAAAACACCCGCTGGCAACTGGCGGATTTTTCCAGCCCCGGTCTGAGCCGCGATGTCGGACAGGCGGTATGGCGAGAGACCGCTATTGCGATTTCCGCGCTGACTTTGCTCAGCATGTATTTTTTGTACACGCTGCGGTTACACATGCGCCGCATAGATTTGCAGAACGCCACCTTGCGCGCTCAGGCACAGGAAATTCACGAGCGCAGCGGGCAGGTGATTAATGTTCTCGAACGCACCACCGACGCCTATGTCGAGTTCGACGCTCACTGGCGTTGCACATACCTGAACCGTCAGGCGGGAAAATTGCTGGATCAAGTGCCCGATCTGGTGGTCGGTCAGGACATCTGGGATGCGTTTCCGGAACTGGCCGCAGCCTTCTACACCGACATGCAAAAAGCCCAGGCTGAAGGTGCGGTGCAGGTGTTTTCAGGATTTTATCCGCCGTCCCAACGCTGGCTGGAAATTCACGTGCATCCGATGCCCGAACGGATGACCGTGTTCATACGCGACGTCACGCAGGAGCGCGCCACCTGGGAACGGGCAAAAGACAGCGAAGCACGTAATCGAGCCATTCTTGACAACGTTGCCGATGCGATTATCACCATCGACAAGGACGGCATCATTGAAACTTTCAATCCAGCCGCCGAGCAGGTGTTTCAATACCGGGCGGACGAGGCCATCGGTAAAAATGTCAAGATCCTGATGCCGGATGTGGATCGCGAACACCATGACCAGCACATTGCGGATTACCATAGCACCGGTTCAGGCAATGCCATCGACAAAACCCGTGAGCTGCTCGGCAGGCGTAAAGACGGTCGCCTGTTTCCGCTCGAGCTGTGCGTGACGCGGGTCAAGATACATGATCGTGACATTTTCATCGGCGCGCTGCGTGACATCAGCGCGCGCAAGGAAGGCGAAATCCGGATACGTGAGCTGGCGCGTTTCCCCGACGAAAACCCCGCGCCCGTGATGCGGGTCGGTGCCGACGGCGTGATCAGTTACGCCAATCGCCCCGCGCAAATTTTTTTGCGCGCCTGGGAAACCTCGGTGGCCGGCGAAGTCCCGGTGGGAATTCTGCAAATGGTGCGTGACGCGCTTGCCGCTGCCGCACCGATGCAGTACGAAATTACCTGCTTTGAGCGCGTGTACCTGCTGGCGTTCATGCCGGTGGCGGAAGGGAATTATGCGAATTTGCGTGGTGACGACATCACTGAGCGTAAACGCGCAGAAGAGGAACTCAAAAGTCATCGCGACAATTTAGAGGAGCTGGTCAGTGAACGCACCACGGCCCTGGTCATGGCACATAATGATGCGCTGGTGGCGAGCCGCGCCAAAAGTGCTTTTCTGGCCAGCATGAGCCATGAATTACGCACGCCGTTGAATGCGATCATCGGCTACAGCGAAATGCTGGAAGAAAGTGCGGTCGAAGACGGCAATGAGGAGCTGCGGACCGACCTGCGTAAAATAACGGCATCGGGTCGCCATTTATTGACATTAATTAACGACATCCTTGATCTGTCGAAAATTGAAGCGGGCAAAGTACAGTTTTCACTTGAGGAATTCGATGTCCGGCAGTTGATGAGCGACCTCGAAACCACCATACGCCCGATGGTGATGAAGAATCATAATCGCTTTGACATGGTGGTCGACGGCGAGCTGGGAACCATGTATTCCGATGCGGTGCGGGTAAAGCAAGTGTTGCTCAACTTGTTGAGCAACGCGTGCAAATTTACCAGCCGGGGTCGTATCACCTTGATGGCGCGGCGTGAAACTGCGGCCACCGGCGCGAGCTTGTCATTTATCGTCAACGACACCGGCATCGGCATGACGCGCGAACAGGTCGAGCTGTTGTTCGAACCGTTTACCCAGGCCGACCGCGCCATCGCGATTAAATACGGTGGCACCGGCTTGGGTCTCGCGATCAGTCGCCGTTTATGTCAGCTGATGGGCGGCGACATTCGCGTGCACAGCGACATGGGTGTGGGCACCAGCTTCACCGTGCGGCTGCCTGCGGAAACGGTGGCCCAGGTCGAGCCACCCACGGCAAGCCGATAGGTCAGTTCTTGACAGTTTTAAATTTTTGCTCAAGTATTTTTTTGTCTTCGTACCAGAATTCAAAGCGCCATTCGCCTTCCACCATTTCGTAATCGTGATTCAGGCTGTATCCCGCGTAATCACTGAGCTCACCGCTACGTACAATCAGCGGCAATTTGGCTTCAAAACTGGTGGTGGGTTTTTGTCCGGGCCGGGTCATGCGCGGATGAGTGACGACTTCGCGAATCTCGATATCTTCCTTGCCGGTAAATCCCTTGAGCCGAAACCGGAAGCCGAACAAGCGGCCGGATTGAATCGGAATCACGTCGGTTTGTAGCGCTAGTTTGACGGTCGGCCCGGCTTGAATCACACCGGACGGCGTGTTGGCGTCTTCATAGCGTTGACCTTCGCTGAGCACATCGTAGTAACCAAATTCGAGAACTTCCGCTGCGGGTACTGCTCCAGCGCTGTTGAAAACGGTAACGCCAAGAATTAACAGCAGGTTGCGGGGTAATGTGTGGTGCATGAACAATCTCCATATTTGGATGAGTTTTCCGAAATGACAAGCCCCGGCACGGGCGGGTAATACATTTTTAAATTATGTTCATGCCTTCGCAGTAGTTCGATGTCAGCACCGTTTCGTGCGCATGGCGCACGCTACGCCGTTTTGTTGATCGCCAGGAACACGAGTAGCGTGCGCCATGCGCACGAATTGGCGCGGGATGCTGCGAAGGCGATGGAGGGAAAGTATGCTCGTGGGGCGCAACACGATCAGTCGTCCCACTGGTACGCGGCCATCGACAGGATGCCGTAGTTAAAGTCTTCGTGCAGCGCTCGGCCGCTGGCGGAGTTCGCCGCGCCCAGAGCGACGAACAATGGCAAAAAATGTTCTGGCGTCGGATGATTACGTAACGCGTGCGGTGCATGCTGCGGATAGTTGAATAATTCTGCGGTGTCACCGCGCAGGATCGCGGCCGTCAGCCAAGCATCGAACGCAAGCACATAATCCGGCGGCGCAGCGTTGATCGGCTGGCCGCGAAATTCGCGCAGATTATGCGTGGCCGAGCCGCTGGCCAGAATCAACACGCCTTCATCACGCAGTGGTCGCAATGCGCGGCCCAGCGCGAAATGATGTGCCGGGTCGCGCTGTGATTGCAGTGAAAGTTGCACCACCGGAATATCGGCTTGCGGGTAAGCCATTGACAACGGCACCCACGCGCCGTGATCGAGCCCACGCGTGGGATGGATGGCCGCGTTCAAGTCCGCCGCGTTCAACAAGGTTTGCGCACGCAAGGCCAGCGCCGGATCGCCGGGTGCGGGATATTGCACGGCATAGAGCTCCTGCGGAAAGCCGGTGAAGTCGTGAATTGTCGGCGGCGCTGCGCTGCCGGTGAGCATCGGCTGCGGAGTTTCCCAATGCGCCGACACGCACAAGATGGCGCTCGGACGGGGCAGGGCTTGACTGAACGCGCGCATGAAATCCGGCGTGCGTCCGCGTTCCATGCCCAGCGTGGGCGCGCCGTGTGAAACGAAAATGGTCGGCAGGGGCGTCATGGACGCAATTAAATACCAAGCAGCGACGTTGCGCCAAGTATTGCGCGAATTCTATAGTGAGCCTTCAACCTAGAAACGGCAGTTGACCGCTACAAGGCCCAAGCAAATGCGTACAGGTATTGATATTTTTAGCCCATGCATGCTTCACCCAGAAGGTGAGGCCCGCTACGACCTGCGCAGCACGCCCCGTTGTGCACATGGCTACGTTGCAACTCGTCGGAATAGCTCGCTATTCCTCGCTCGTTGCGCCTTGCCCTGCGCCCAACGTGTCGCGCTCCGCAGGCCGTTCAACTGCCGTTTCTAGGTTCAGTCTGGGAGTGCGAACAATGGATCTGGATCTTCTGGCGCAGCAGGTCGGCGCTCAATTGAAAAATCAGGCGCTGATGTTGGTCACGGCGGAATCATGCACCGGGGGGTGGATTGCGAAAGTGATCACCGATGCGGCGGGCAGCTCGGCGTGGTTCGAGCGCGGCTTCGTCACCTACTCCAACACGGCAAAGCAGGACATGCTCGGCGTGCGCGCCGAAACGCTGCAACAGCACGGCGCGGTGAGTGAGGCGACGGTAGTTGAAATGGCGGAAGGCGCCTTGCGGCACAGTCGCGCGCAACTAAGCGTGGCGGTCAGCGGCATCGCCGGGCCGGGCGGCGGAACGGCGTCCAAGCCGGTCGGCCGCGTGTATTTTGCGTGGAGTCAGGCCGGGCAGGCGACGGTCGTGGCGGTTGAGAATTTCACCGGTGATCGTGATTCAATTCGGCGCCAGACGGTGATACGCGCGCTGCGTGGCGTGTTGGACCTGCCGCGACAAAGTGCCAGTTGTTGAGGGGCTGGCCCTAGCAGCCTGTCGGACTTAGGATGGCGGGGCTGCAAAAGCGGGAAGAGCGGTCCAGAACAGCGCAAATTTTCGTTGAATAGAATAACTATTCGCCTCAAATTTGCGCCGTTCTGTCCTCGCTCTCCCACTGTTTCGCTCCACACCACCTAAGTCCGACAGGCTGCTAG
>JANMQQ010000175.1:0-5503 GCA_031370545.1 Gammaproteobacteria bacterium | reverse complement strand
CCTGGCTTTGCACGATTAAAACCGGACGAGTTTTTCCGGGTTCTGTGCCACGCCTGGGATTAAGATTCGCGAGCCAGACACTGCCGCGCTTACGCATCAGGGGCGTCTTCTATGCGGTCGAATTCGGCGTTAACCTTCATGCTTTCGCCGCGTACCCGGCGCGATGCGTCCATCAAGCGCTGGCGGCGTTGCTGGGCGACGACTTGGGCGTTCAAGGCCGTGATCGCGCGTCGAATATATTCAGCACGCGGGACCTTGAGTTCGCGTGCACGTTGATCGGCTTCTTTCACGAGTTCATCCGGAAGACGTAACGAGACGGTAGTCATATGTGTATCTCAATTTGTAATACAAAAAGAATATACGCCGGGTGGATGTTTGCCGGCAAGATGCTATTTTGTTAACTGCGGGGAGAGAAATTAAAAATGACCGAACCCACCATCGTTTGCCCAAGCTGCAAGACGGAAATCAAGCTTACCGAATCGCTCGCCGCGCCGCTGATCGCCGCGACACGCAAACAGTTCGAGCAGCAACTGGCGCAGAAAGACAGCGACATCGCCACGCGCGAACAGGTGATGCGCGACAAGGAAAAACAGCTCGCCGAAGACCAGCGCAAACTCGACGACCAAGTGGCCGATCAAGTTGCCGCACAGTTAAAAGCGGAACGCGCCCGCATCATTGCCGAAGAATCCAAAAAAGCAAAACTCGCCAGCGCCGTCGAGCTTGACAATAAAGCGCGTGAACTGGCCGACTTAAACGAAGTGCTCAAGGTGCGCGATGCAAAGCTCGCCGAAGCGCAAAAGGCGCAAGTCGAACTCATCAAAAAACAGCGTGAACTCGATGACGCCAAGCGCGAACTGGAGCTCACTGTTGAAAAGCGCGTGCAGGAAGGACTCAGCGCCACCCGCCAGCAAGCCAAAAAAGAAGCTGAGGACGAACAGAAACTTAAAGTCATGGAGAAGGAGCAAACCATCGCCGCGATGCAGAAACAGATTGAGGAGCTCAAGCGCCGCGCCGAACAGGGCTCACAGCAATTGCAGGGCGAAGTTCAAGAACTGGAACTTGAAAACCTGTTGCGCAGTAAATTTCCTTTCGACGCCATCGAACCCGTGCCCAAGGGTGAATACGGCGGGGATGTATTGCACCGGGTAGTCGGCGCAGGCGGCCAGCCCGGCGGCAGCATTTTGTGGGAGTTCAAGCGCACCAAAAACTGGAGCGACGCGTGGCTCGCAAAACTCCGCGATGACCAGCGCAGCGCGAAAGCGGAAATCGCCGTGATCGTGAGCCAGGTGTTGCCAAAAGGCGTGGAAACTTTCGAAATGGTTGAGGGCGTGTGGGTCACGCACCCGCGCGCCGCATTGCCGGTGGCCATGATCTTGCGCCAGTCCTTGCTGGAGCTTGCGCTGGCGCGGCAGGTGACCGAGGGCCAGCAGACCAAAACCGAAATGGTCTACCAATACCTCACCGGCCCGCGTTTCCGCCAACGGGTGGAAGCCATCGTCGAAGCGTTCTCCACCATGCAGGAAGACCTCGACAAGGAACGCAAAGCCATCATGAAACAATGGGCCAAACGCGAAGAGCAGATCATGCGCGTGATGGGTGCGACAGTAGGCATGTATGGGGATTTACAGGGGATTGCGGGTAAGTCGTTGCAGGAGATAGGTGGGTTGAGTTTTACTGCTCTCGAAGATGGCACAAGTTTATAGGGTGACGAAAATGAAGCATGACCCCGTAGTGAGTGTTCAGCCGAAAGTCATTCGCTGGGCTAGACAAACCATTGGATTATCTATAGCCGAAGTGGCTCTACGTCTTAAGCGACCTGAAGAAGAAATAGATGCATGGGAAACCGGCAAGGCTTCTCCAAGTTACCCTCAACTCGAGAAGCTTGCATATCAGATTTACAAAAGACCGCTAGCGGTTTTTTTTCTTCCGGAGCCACCGCAAGAGGTACCACCGGCACGTGAATTCAGAACGCTTCCTCTGACTGACATGCAATCACTTGCGCCAGATACTTATTTGCAGATTCGGCGGGCTCACGCATTTCAGCTCGCGCTTAAAGAATTGTTTGATGAACGCAACCCGAGTGCCCGTTGTGTCTGGAGAAATATCTCACTATCCCGCGTGCCTTCAGTGATTGAACAGGCTGCGGCTATCCGTAACTATCTCGGCATCTCCCTAGAGGAGCAAGCAAGCTGGAAGAGTGATGAGCAGGCACTGAAAAAATGGCGAGAGGCCATAGAAGATGTCGGCATATTTGTCTTCAAGGCGCCGTTCAAACAGAAAGATATTTCTGGTTTTTGTTTGCGGGACCAAGACTTCCCCATCATTTACCTCAACAACAGTACCACCAAGACAAGACAAATTTTCAGCCTGTTTCACGAGGTGGCGCACCTATTGTTGAGCATCAATGGACTCAGCAAATTAGATCAGAGCTATATTGAACGGCTGCCTAACGAAGAACGGCAAATTGAAAAATTCTGTAATGCAATTGCTGCTGAAGTGCTCATGCCGACGGATGATTTCCGCCAACAAGCTAAACGGTTTCCTGCTGATGTCGAACGTGCGTCTGAACAACAATTTTCCGATCTTGCCGCCCATTACGGGGTGAGTCGCGAAGCAGTATTGCGTCGATTTCTAGATGAAGGCCGCGTAAGCGCAGTGTTTTATGAACGTCAGGCAAAAATGTGGGCAGCTCAAAAAAAGGCCAGCGGAGGCGGAGACTGGTACGCCTCACAAAATGTTTATTTGAGTGACCGTTTCGCAAAAGAAGTCGTCAGCCGTCATTACCGCCATCAGATCAGTGTTGAACAGGCAGCGGATCTATTAGGCATCAGGCCCAAAAATTTCGCTGGGCTGGAACAGCGAATTCTGCAAGGGGTTGCTGCATGATCTATGTGTTTGATACCAGCTCGCTCAGCGAATTCAAGCACTTCTACCCGGTGGTTTTTAAGTCGATATGGGCGGGGCTAGACAATCTCGTTCAACAACAGAAACTCATATCGACACGTGAAGTGTGGAACGAAATACAGCGAGGCAATCCAGACCAGCATACAAACGAGTGGTTGAAGACCCGCAAAGAAATATTCACAACTCCGAGTGCTGAGGAGCTTCAGTTTGTGGCCCAGATATTCCAGACGCCACATTTTCAGGGGTTGATTGGTCAAAAGCAAAGACTGAAGGGCGATCCAGTTGCTGACCCGTTTGTAATTGCTTGCGCTAAAGTTAACGGCGGGACAGTTGTAACTGAAGAGCAATTCAAACCAAACGCGGCAAGAATTCCAAACGTTTGCCAGCACTTCAAGGTGCCGTGTATTGATTTGAAAGGGTTCATGCAGCAACAGGGTTGGAGCTTTTGATAATAAGGCGGAGGGTGATTAATGCGGATAACTGTGGTGCCGAAAGAAAGACCTGGCGGCATCACGCCGCTTTTTTTGTCGCCGACCACGGTTTGATTTTAGCCAGTGTTTTGGCCAAAGAATCCTTGGCAAGCTCGGTGTCATAACGCGCCTGCCCGCGCAGCCACCAGCCCTCGGAAAGGCCGAAGAACTTGCACAAGCGCAAGTCGGTGTCGGCGGTGATCGCGCGGCGGCCCGCAACAATTTCTCCGATGCGCTGCGCCGGTACGCCGATTTCTTTGGCCAGCCGGTATTGGGTGATCTCCATCGGCTTCAAAAATTCCTCCAGTAAAATTTCACCGGGGGAAACGGGGGGCAGTTTGGTTCTCTTGCGCATAAACAACCTCGCTAATGGTAGTCGACAATTTCCACGCCGCGCGGCTCGAACACCGAACGGAATTCATCCACCAAAAATGTCACGTCGCGCCCTAGCTGAGCCATTCAGGGATTATTCCAAAATTTGTAGCATTCTCATGACTGTACCGCTCAATGTTTATTTTTCAGTAATTCAGCCAGCAACTTTGTAAACGGAATAATGTCTTGATCGACGCTGGCTGATTCCAGTGCGCCCATATAGTCATCTCTTCGTTCCAATGGAACGATGGTCCACGGATAACCGCCAGAAGCCAGCATAACGTTCATCAGGAAACGGCCCATACGTCCGTTGCCATCGAAGTACGGATGAATGTAGACGAACATAAAATGCCCTAGCACAACACGTACGGCAGGTTCGTTTTCCTGTTGCAGTAATTCAAAAAATGTCGGCATGAGTTCGCGCACGGCTTCCTGACGCGCAGGCGCATGCTTCGAGCGGCGGATATAAACCGGGCCGTTACGATAACCCGCAAGATCGGCAGCCTTGAGAATGCCTGCGGTCACGCTGGGTGCGAAAAGTTCGCGGTACCAGTTGCTGTGATCTTTTCCGGCAACGCTGCCCGCATTTTCTTTGCGCAGGACTTTTTCAATACTTTGTTTAACGCTCTGGAATGCTTGCCAGTAACCGCGCGCAGCCAGTGCGTTGCGGTGGTCCTGATGATCCTTGATGCTGTCCGGATTCCAGTGGCCTGAGCGCACCTGCTCAATCAACCCAGTGTTGACTTTGTATCCTTCAATCGAGAGAGAGTGGTAGGCATCGCTGATATAAACCTCTTCTACGTGTTTCATGTAAGAGACGGGATCGCCTGTGAGCCTGGGTGCCGGCGGAAAATTTTGCAGCACGTCTGCGCGCATCCTGGCCCAGTTCATCCGCAGACGGTTTACGTGGGGCGATGTTTCGCGCACGCCAAACGTGATGAGCGGCTTGTCCTCGAAAGGGTCGATTTCTCTGACGGTGTAACCCGCCGCCTGCATGGTTCTCACAATGTTGTCCGCGATCTCATCGCGTCCAATATTGCGGAAGGCCCCGGCCAGTCTCCCGGCAATTTTGCTGTGCCCTCCGGCCAGCAACCGGCCAAGTACATCCGAGGCATCCGGAATCATTGCTAGCGCAGCGCGCATTTCTATCGGTTGGGAAATAAATTGAGCGGGCAAACAACCCAGCAGAGACGCAGGCAGCTTGAATATCCGCAGACCGTCTTTGGTTTCAATGTCCTGCGCTACCGGTAACTCCAGACGAAGATCAAAGACGGATGAAGCCGTTCCTAAGCAGCCGTTCCCGATGAGTGCGGGTCATGTCACTGGCCCGGATCGCCACGCGCCCCTGATCCTGTAGCGCCTTCAGAAACGCAAGCGATGCAGCCAGTTTGTCGGGGGGTGCCGCCATGTTTTTACTAACTTTAGATTTAGGTGAATGCGTTTTCCCATTTCTAGGTTATTGCGTCAACCGTGTTTTAGGTTATACGGTCGTACGCAAGCCATTCGGCGCGACGTTGTCACCCGCACTTCGAGTCCCCGCAGTTCAGGCAAGTCATGCAGCCGTCCATTTTGATGACGGCTTTGGTGCTGCACTTGGTGCACAGTTGCGCGCTTTCCGGGAAGTCGCCGGGCGCGACTTTTTCGGCGGTCTTCGCGTAGGCGTTGTATTGGCTGCGTTTGTCGTCGATGAGTTTTTTCTGGTGTTCGTCCAGCTCGCCGCCTTTGAGCAGGCCGATCAGGCGCAAGTGGCTTTCGAT